>JAQGOX010000644.1 GCA_028293365.1 Verrucomicrobiales bacterium
GAAAATGGCTTCTTGTTTGAATATCGGATTGAAAATGGAAAGGCCACGCTTTTAAAGGAACAAGAAGGTGTGATTGCCGATCCTGAAGCCCCGAGCGCGGCACCATTGAAAACGGGCGCCGCTAATGGACCGGTCGAAGTAAAATTGGCCGACGCGCCTGAGCCCGTGCGCCGCTCCATTAACACCGAACTTTCCAATGGTCCGTTAAAATCAATCGAGAAAGTTCCACACAACCGCAGGATGATTTATAAAGTCAGTTTGCAGCAAAAGGACGGAACCGAAAAAGTCGTTTACCTCAACGCAGACGGCACGTACGTGAAAGATTAGATCATCCGGCTGAGCCTCAAGTTTCAGTAAAAGGGCCTGGGCCGGGACTGATGAGGCTTTCCGAAGAGCTCATGTGCGGTTCAGCAGCACCGCCACTGCACCGCTGGGTTTCGCGCCTGCTCCGACATCTAGATATCCCCAAATCTGCTCAAATCAATGGTTGGGGAATATTCCCCGGTAGCGATTTCGCAATTGGGTCCTCCGTCGCAGCACTGAAACCGGAGCAATCGCTCAAATCGCTGGCAATCAACTAGTTGCAAGCGAGGCAATCATTGGCACAGATGCTGCAGAGGCAAATGAAGATCAAAATCGAACTACGAACAAACATATTAAATCAGTCGCGACTATGAAAAAGCATTTTCTGTGGGCGGGCCTTTTGGCTGCCCTTTCCATCCCAAGCGTCAAAGCCGCAGATCCGGCACCTTCTGACCTGCCGCAGGTCAGCGTCGTCGCCTCGGATCCGACCGCTTTTGAGGGTTTTAGCTCGGGCGCGTTTACGGTTTACCGTGCGGGCACAAATGACAATCTAGCGGTGAAACTGCAGTATAGCGGTTCGGCTTCAAACGGGGTTGATTACGCGACCTTGCCCGATTCAGTAACTATTCCAGCAGGCTTTCATTCAGTGGGACTGACGGTTACCCCCCTTGCGAGTTCAAAGAATTTCGAAAGCAAACGTGTGGAATTGACCATCGTCAGCAATGCTACCTACCAGGTCATTCGCCCACGAACCGCAGTCGTGAAAATCAATGATAACCTTTTTGAAAACGTGGGGCCCTCGGTCGCGATTACCAGCCCGGCCAACAACACGAGCGTTGGCCAACCGGTAAGCCTGACGATTACCGCTTCAGCGACAGATCCCGATGATTCCATTCAATCGGTCAGTTTCTTTGCGAACGATCATTTGATTGGCAAATCGAAAGCCAGTCCTTATTCAGTGATCTGGAGTAACGCAGCAGTCGGTAACTATGGCCTCTTCGCACGCGCTGAGGATGCTTTCGGTAAATCGAGTGTTTCATCGGTAGTTACCGTTACTGTGACAAACAACGCGCCAGTAATCCGGCTCACCTCTCCTGCAGACGGGTCTGTTTTCAGCCAACCCGCGAACATCACGATCGCCGCTGAAACCAGTGGCGGAACCACAACGGTGAAAAAGGTGAGTTTTTACGAAGGAGATGACTTGATTGGAACGGTGACCAATGCTCCCTACAGCCTGGTTTGGTCGAATGCTCCCCGCGGGCACTTTACTTTGTTCGCCCGGGAAACTGATAACGAGGGCTCGGTCGCCTATTCTCAAAAAGTTTCGATCACCGTAAGTAATGCGGCACCAACGGTTCAAATCACGGAGCCGGCAGACAACACGATTTATGCATCAGGCGATGCGATAACCATCAAAGCGTCAGCATCGGATTCGGATGGTTCGATCGACAATGTCATGTTCTTCGATAATGGCCGATTCCTGCGTGCGATCAAAACCGAACCCTATACACTGGTTTGGACAAATGCTGCTCCCGGAAAGCACTCCGTCACCGCACGCGCGGTCGATCTGCAAGGGCTTTCGGCAGTTTCGGCTCCGGTGCATATCGTGGTTTCAAATAGTGCACCGACCATTACTCTGACATCTCCGGTGGATGGCGCCAGTTTCGCGGCTCCTGCGACGATCGAGTTAAAGGCAGATGCGTCCGACGCCGACGGCATTCGCAGCGTTACGTTTTGGTCCAAGGGGCACTTGGTGGGAATCAGCACAAAGGCGCCTTATGCGCTGACGCTGAATCGAGTGGAAACCGGGAATTACGAATTTATCGCGAAGGCAATGGATCGATTTGAACAAATAGCGACCTCCGCTGCGGTACACGTCACGGTTACCAATACCGTTTCGCACGGACCGCACTCGGGCCACTAAATTCTTTCTTTCCCCCCAATGGCCGTCCGGTGAGAAATCGCCGGACGGTTTTGTTGTTTAGGGGGTCACGGCTTAAAAAGAGCCACAGCACAGTATTTATACGAGGGCTGGCGGGAGTAGGGATCGAAAGAGGATTTAGTCAGAAGATTAGTTTCGCGGTAATGCATTGGAATAAAGATTTGCATTTCCTGAACGGTGCCCGCGATGACAACCCGAGCCTGCAACGAACCGCGGCGCGAACGTACACCGATCCAATCGCCGGTTTTAACTTTAAGCCGATTCGCATCAGCATGACTGATCTCCACATAAATTTCTTCGGGATAAAGCTGGCGGAGCACCGCGGACTTCGAGGTTCGGGTTTGCGTATGCCACTGGGCAGAAGTGCCGCGACCGGTCAGCAGCGTGAACGGATATTCTGAATCAATGGTCTCCTCTGGAAAACGGGGAGCTTCGAAACAGAAACGGGCTTTTTGATTCGGATGAAAGAATTTGCCATCTGTGAAAAGGCGTCTCTGATTGGAAGCAAGATCTTCGTTGTCCAGGCAGGGCCATTGGATTCCACCGTTCTCGGCGATCATTCGATAATCGCGAATGCCGGTTATGTCGCACGGTTGACCGGCAGAGAGGCGTTTGAGAATTTGAAAGACAGCCTCGGGAGAACTCCATTCGGAAAGCAGCTCCGCACAGCCCCAATAGTGAGCAATGAGGCGGAAAATCGCGAAATCTGCGAGAGCCTCCCCTGGTGCGCGTGCAATCTTTCTGCACACTCCAATGCGACGCTCGGAATTAACAAACGTTCCCTCTTTTTCACCCCAGGCGGCAGCCGGCAGGATCAGGTCGGCCTGTTGCGCCGTTTCGGTGGTGTAGAACATATCCTGCACTACGAGGAAATCGAGTTTCTTGAGTAGATCATTGAGCGCAGACTGATCGATCCACGAATGCGAAGGGTTTGTACCGATGAACCAGAGACCTTTAATCTGGCCGCTCTCAATACCAGCAACGATCTGATCGTAAGCAAGGCTGTTTTCATCCGGGATGACAGAGACTGGAATGTTCAACCGTTCGGCAATGGCCTGGCGATGTTGAACGTTCGCAAAGTCGCGGCCGCCGAATAAGTTGGTTGTGTTGCTGAAAAGGCGCGACCCCATCGCGTTGCACTGTCCGGTGATGGAGTTCGCGCCGGTTCCCGGGCGGCCGATATTTCCGGTCATCAATGCGAGGTTTATGATCGCCTGGGCGACCCGCGTTCCTTCATGACTTTGATTAACACCCATGGTCCACCAGAAGGAGACGCGTTTACCGTGGGCAATCGCCTCGGCACAGTGGATCAATTCGCTGATGCGCAAACCGGTGGCAGCAGCGACGGCTTGCCAGTCGAATTCCTTAATGTGGGTTTTAAATTCTTCGAAGCCCTCGGTATGCGCATCAATGTAGGGCTGATTTATCCAACCGTTTTGAATGAGAATATTCGCGATACCGTAGAGGAATGTGAGGTCGGACTTGGGGAGGATCGCGAGATGTTGCGTCGCGGCCAGGGCGGTTTCCGTCGTGCGAGGATCAATGACGATGATCCGGGGAGAGTGGGGATTTCGTAAAATCCGCTGCCACATGATCGGGTGCGCGATACAAAGATTCGAACCGACCAGGACGATCACATCCGACTCCTCGAAATCCTGATATGTGAAAGGGGGCGCGTCGAATCCGAAGGACTGCTTGTAGGCCGCAACGGAAGTGGCCATGCATTGCCTTGTATTACCATCGCCGTGCACCATTCCCATGCCAAACTTCGCCAGCGCGCCAAGCAATGCCATTTCCTCGGTGACGATTTGACCGGTACTAATAAAAGCAACAGAACTGTTTCCATGAGTTGCCTGGATTTGCTTAAAACGATTACAGAAAGTTTGAATGGCAATATCCCAATTTGCTTCCTCAAGCAGCCCATCCTGATTGCGAAGCAACGGTTTTGTGGCCCGATCGGGAGCCGTCAATGGGGTGAGGGCTTCCCATCCTTTTGGACAGGCCATGCCGATATTAACGGGATATTCAGCAGTTGGGGTGAGATTCACGGCCTGCCCATCCTGAAGGTGCGCGGTCAGGCCGCAACCGGTTGAACAAAAGCCGCAGACCAAATCTGTAACGCTGTTTGGCTGCAATCGTTCCGGCAGACGTCCAAGTCCGAAAGCGCCATCGGTAAGCTTTAGCTCGCTGGTCAAGCTCCCAGTATTTGCAACGAAAAATGACATACGAGAAATGCGCTACGGCGAACCGGGCATCTTCCATCGAACCACGGCTTTGAAAAACATGGCACGTTCCAGCAGTTCCCCGACAAGACAAAGGGTGAATGCGAGCCATGGCAGACTTTTTCCCGGCTCGGAAAGAAGGCTCAAAACCGGGAGGAGTAAGCCTCCGCTAATTCCGCAGAAAAACCGGAACCGGGATGGAAACCCGAGCGGACCGTGCAAAAGAAAAGCGGAGCCGAGTATCTCCGGGGAGGGTTGTGCCAGTTCCCGGATTTCGAATCCCATTTTTGCCAATGAGAAGGCCACCAAAACGAGAACACTCGCAACCGGGAATTGCCAATGATCCATGGCGAAGAATGCCGCTGCTCCAAGGATGCATACGGTTCCGAAAAACTTCACAAGGCCGCGGTTGAGGGACCAAAAAGGTCGGCGGGTATCGGCATAAAGCATGGCGGAACAAAAGACCCCAGCGAGGCCCGACAAAATAAGGCCGGTATAAATCGCTGGGTGGATCCAGGTGGGTGGGTGAAATGTTGGAGCCCACCTGTTTACCAACAGCAGGATTAAAGCG
>JAQGOX010000647.1 GCA_028293365.1 Verrucomicrobiales bacterium
CCAGCGTTCCCTTTATTCCAAACCGTCCTGCATGACAGGGTTTTTCGGACCTATCCTTTGCTCTTGCAAAAGCCGGTTCGGATTTCTACCGTAAATCAATGGATTTGACGGATCAATTACACCAATACATCCCAGTGCTGTTCCTTGGATTGGCTGCGCTCGGTTTTGCGGGCGGCACTTTGCTGGTTTCGGTTTTTGTTGGCAATGTCCTCGCCAACAAGAACATCCGCCGAAATCGCGTGAAGGATACTCCTTACGAATGCGGCATGCTTCCTGTTGGCGAAGGCAACTCGCGCCTCTCGGTCAAGTTCTACCTGGTTGCAATGCTTTTCATTCTATTCGATATCGAAGTCGTCTTCATGTATCCGTGGGCAGTGGTGTACAAATCAATGCTCAAAACCGATCCTAATTTGATCTTCGGAGCGATGATTTCTTTTCTCGCGATACTCTTCGTGGGATATGTCTATGCCCTGAAGAAACGGGCATTTGACTGGAAGAACTAGGCTTCCAACCCCCAAAAACCATCAGGGCCCATGAATTCTCCAATTAAATTCGGGACATCGGGCTGGCGCGGCCTGATCGCACGCGATTTCACCTTTGCCAACGTCCGCATCGCCACCCAGGCAATTGCGGACTATTTGAAAGTGGAATTGCAAAATCCTTCTTCCGCAATTCATGGCCGTGCGCCTGTCGTTATCATAGGCTACGACACGCGGTTTCTCGGCAGGGAGTTCTCCCTCGCGGTGGCTGAAATTCTTGCGCAGAACGGGATGGAACCCCTGCTTTGCAATCGGGACACTCCCACCCCGGTCATCGCGCATAATATCCGCGCCCGAAAAGCGATTGGTGGAATCAATATGACCGCGAGTCACAATCCCGCGGAATATCAGGGGCTCAAGTTTTCCATCAGCAATGGCGCGGCAGCGCCGCCCGAAGTGACGAAGCAAATTGAGGCCAATGTCGCTCGCCTGGTGGAGGAAAACTGGTCAGCAAAAACTGCGGTCGTCGGAACATTCACCTGCAAAACCTTCGATCCCCGCCCAGCCTACTTCAAACAAATCAAGAAGCTGATCGATTTTAAAACGATCACAAGTGCCAAATTGAAGCTGGCGGTTGAATTCATGTATGGAACGGGCCGTGGTTACCTGGATACGTTACTGGAAGAGGCCGGTGCCAGGGTAATTAAGTTCCACGACGAACCGAATCCACTTTTCGGAGGGCATCATCCCGAGCCCAATGCGGTAGGAATGGAACCGGCCCGCGAAGCGATTCTTGCTGGAAAAGCGAACCTTGGGCTCGGCTTGGACGGAGATGCTGATCGCTTCGGCATCGTGGATAAAGATGGCACCTGGCTGACACCGAATCAGATACTCGCCCTGGCACTTTACCATCTGAAGAAGAATCGTCACTGGGAAGGCGCCGTGGTCCGAACGGTTCCGACAAGTCATCAGGTCGATGCGGTGGCTAAAAGCCTCGGCGTGCCTGTGCACGAAACTCCGGTAGGCTTCAAATACATCGGGGCGCTGATGGAAAGCGAACCGATCATTGTCGGCGGGGAGGAATCCGGCGGGCTCAGTGTTAAAGGCCACGTACCGGAAAAGGATGGGATACTCGCCTGTCTTCTGATGGCCGAACTGGTCGCCACCGAAAAGAAAACGCTCGGGGCCATTCTGAAACAGATTGAGAAACAGTCGGGTGAATTTCACACTGATCGTTTGAACATCGCCATCCCGGCGGAACAGAAAGAAGCTTTGCTGCAAAAACTCGGCAGTGGTCTTGATAAAATCGGATCATTTCCGGTCGAGCAGTTCATTACCACGGACGGCTATAAGTTCCTGTTGCCCAACAATGAGTGGGTTGCCTTTCGCGCTAGTGGGACCGAACCCCTCATACGCTGCTATATCGAAGCCAAAAGCGTGGCTGGCCTGGCCAAACTTCGTTCGGCCTGTCAAAAACTGCTGAAAGGCTAATTCGGGCTGATTTACCGCGAATGCGGCGCACGCGCACTCGCCAGACGGAGAAGTTTCGTTTAGCTTGCGCCCGATGAATTTGAAGGACGAGATGACGAATTTGGCCAGACAGGCCAAAACCGCCGCCCGACAATTGGCAAAATTAAGCACCGCTGAAAAAAACCGGTGCCTCCTTGCCATGGCAGACGCACTGGAAACAAGCCAAGGTGCTCTCAAAGAAGCGAATGGGCTCGATATGGCTGCGGGAGCGGAATCAGGTCTAAGCTCCGCAATGCTGGATCGTTTGAAACTGGATGACAAACGTATCGCTGGCATGGCGAAAGGACTGCGCGAGGTGGCCGCACTGCCCGATCCGGTCGGCAGAACGCTCGATGAACGAGTGAGACCAAATGGTCTGAAGCTGCAGAAAATATCGACTCCCCTGGGCGTGATCGTAATCATTTACGAATCGCGTCCAAACGTTACGGCGGATGCCGCCAGCCTTTGCTTTAAATCTGGCAACGCCACAATTCTTCGGGGAGGCAAGGAAGCAATCCACTCGAATCGAATGATTGCCGAGGTGATGATTTCCGCCGGCAAAAAGGCGCTGTCCAATTTTCCGGCTTATGCAATTCAAGTCGTGCAAACGACCGATCGTGATGCGATCAGTGAGCTTTTGTCGCTAACTCAATACGTGGACTTATGCATGCCCCGTGGCGGTGAAAGCTTGATTCGCGCGGTAACTGAATGTTCCAAAGTGCCGGTGATAAAACATTACAAAGGGGTGTGTCACGTCTATGTCGATGAAGGTGCGGATGAACGGATGGCCGAGGAAATCGTTTTAAATGCAAAGGTGCAACGTCCCGCAGTTTGCAATGCAATGGAAACATTGCTGATTGACCGGTCGATTGCTCCGACGTTTCTGCCCGTGATCGCGGAGAAACTTTCCGAGAAAAAGGTCGAATTGCGCCTCGATCCCGATGCATTGACGACTCTGAACGGCCAGGGAAAAAATCTAAAAGCAGCGCGCGAAGAAGATTGGTTCACCGAGTATAACGATTACATTCTCAACGTTCGAGTCGTGAATGGCGTTGGCGAAGCTATTGACCATATCAACCATTACGGTT
>JAQGOX010000649.1 GCA_028293365.1 Verrucomicrobiales bacterium
TGCCAAAACAAGATCCGGAAAAAAACCATTAAAAAGGACGCAGATGACCAGCGAGACTACTCGAAACATTCGGCGAACAATCACAGCAATAGGCAGGTCAGGTCAGTGATTGAACAAAAATTCCTTCGTGTTAACCACTGCCCAGATAATGTCCTCGTAGGCTTGTCGTTTGCCGGCAGGGGCGTTCGCAGCCGTTTTTACGCAGTGTTCAACGTGGCTTTTTCCTGCCGCCAGCTCGCTCTGATCTGGTTGCCGGGAGTAGGCTATAAAGTAAAGATCGCGCAGTTTTTCTTCATCGGTTCGAGTATTCTGTTCGGCCAGAAGGTTCGCGCGTCCGCCATTTTGACTGAGTTTGTCTTGAATCTCTTTGGCGTTGAGCAAATGAAGGCTTTGCGCGAGGCTGGCGTCCTGCGAGCGTTCGCATTCACAGGAAGTCGCCATATCGGGCCGGCCAAAAACAGTCAGAAAATAGGAGCTCGAATTGTAGCTGTTGTCAGGTAACTCGACGGCGTGGGTGCCTGCGGGAAGGCCGTCAAATTTGCTTTCCGATTTCGTGACCGCATCCACTGAATCCAAAAGAACTTCCGCAGTCAATCTTCTGGGATAGTAACGTGAAAAATTCTGTTTATCGATTTTGTTCCAAGCGTTTGGAATCGAGCTCAATTGATAGGTTTGCGAATTGCAGATCGTGCGGACGAGTTGCTTCAAATCATAATGGCTCTCGATAAACGACTTAGCCAGCGCTTCGAGCAATTCAGGATTCGTAGGCGGGTTCGTATCGCGCATGTCGTCTTCGGGTTCTACCAGACCACGATTGAAGAAATGTTTCCAATAACGGTTCACCAGCGCCCGGGCAAAGAAGCGGTTATCTTTGCTGGTCATCCAATCGACCAGAGCCTGGCGAGCATCATCGTCCGCGGACAAATCGAGGGGTTTTGCGCCGAGGCCCGCTGGCTTCACCGATTGCTTCGTTTTCTTATTAGTAGCGCCTGCCACCGAACGTTTCGCAAAAACAATTTCCTCGTTGGGCCCGTTCCCCGGCTTGCGTGCGATCTGTGAAAAGAAGGCAGAAAAGCTGTAGTAATCCTGCTGGCTCCAGCGTTCGAAAGGATGATGGTGACACTCCGCGCATTTCAAACGTTGCGCCAGAAAGACCTGGGCGGTGTCCTCCAGTTGCATCGTAATTTCGCGGGCTTGCGAATACCACGCTGCGGCTGGATTCTCGGTATATTCACCCGAAGCGGTGAGTAACTCGCGCACGATTTGGTCATACGGTTTGTTTTCAAGCAAACTGTCGCGCAACCAATCGTGAAATGCATAAGTCATCCGTGTAAACTTTTTATCGGCGCGTTTATTTCGCAACAGGCCCGCCCATTTGGCAGCGAAGTAATCCCCGTATGCGGGCATTTCGATGAGGTGATCGATCAAGCGCTCACGTTTGCCCGGTCGTGTGTCCGTGAGAAATTGTGCGGTTTGCTCCGGAGTGGGCAAGGTGCCGGTGATATCGATAGTGACACGGCGAATAAATGTTGCGTCATCGGCAAGTTCCGAAGGTGGCATTCCAATTGTTTGCAGTTTCTTAAAAACTGCTTCATCAATGAAGTTTTTTGCTACAGGAAGATTTGTGACCGATGCTCCCAATGGAATTGTGGCTCGGAATACTGCTACTTTGGCCTGATAGCGAATCATAACGGCGACATCACCGGGTTGCCGATAAAGCTTTACCAAACCGTTCTCTTCGGTTTTCGCCATTTCTTTATCGTTCGGCTCGTAGAGAGCGCTACGGGTGACATCTTCTGTCGAACCGTCGTTAAAACGCGCCATAACCGCCAATTGCTGTTCGCCACCGAACGCCATAGTTCGTTCTTTTGGAAAGACTTCGATTTTTTCGATCACCGGATCATTCGTGCTGCCGTAGGGCATGCCCTGGGAAATCCAACGCACGAGCAAGCGATAATCTTCGCTTTCAGCATCGAGACGTTTTCCCCCGCCGTGAGGAACTGCCGCAATGGCCTTCAGGAGAAGCAGGCTGCGATCCGGGGCTGCGGGAAACAAACGCCGTCCGCGCGCTTCCCTGACCAGGTGTTCAAAGTCTTCAGTTGGCTCGAATCCGAGAAGTGACAATCGGAATCCATTCTGGCCGCTGGATTTTCCATGACAACCGCCGCCGTTGCATCCGGCCTTCGTGAAGATTGGAACTATTTGATTAGCGAAATTGACTGCCGTTACAGCTTTGTAGTTTTCAACCTTAACGGTTCGGTTTCCCTGAACGCCGTTACTCGATTTCGCTATGATGGTTGCGGTTCCATCGCCCAGAGGTATCAGAAAACCGTTCGAATCGATTTTTGCGATGCCTCCTGGTTTGACTTCATAACTGACAATTCGTGTATAATCCCGCAGCGAATCGTCGTCGGTTTTCGCTGTGACGAGCAGTTGTTTTCGAGCATCCGCACCCTTGAGCACCAGGATAGCTGAAGAATTCGTGTCGCTCTCGACTAAACTCAATGAAATAACGGCCTGTTCGGTTGGAGAAGAGGATTTGGCAGCGACCGCCTTTGCGTTGTGGAAAGGGATCAACGCGCAGGCGAGCAGGATGGCCGAGAAATAGCGCGCAGACATACGTGTTATTCCCAAACGGCCGGTTTCATTCTCAAACCAATTCGCGCATTGGCTGGCAGCCATTATCGACCAGGTATTGGGGACGACCCGAAAGATCTGGAAGCGCGACTTTGTTCACGTCGATACCGAGATTGTGATAAAGAGTCGCGAAAACTTCACCGAACTGAACGGGGCGTTCGATCGCTTCGCCACCCAGTCGATCGGTGGCACCGATGACTTGGCCCACTTTCATGCCGCCGCCAGCGAGCATGGCACAGGAGACTCGTGGCCAATGATCGCGTCCACCATCCTTATTGATTGTTGGAGTCCGGCCAAATTCACCCCAGACAACCACCGAAACATCCTTGTCCAACCCGCGTTGATGAAGGTCTTCAACCAGAGCGCTTACACCTTGATCGAGCAGCGGCAAATCCTGGCGGAGCGCGTCGAAATTCTTGCCATGATGGTCCCAACGACTAAATGCCAGGGTAACACAGCGCGCCCCCGCTTCGACAAGTCGGCGGGCCGTCAGGAAATGTTCCATTAATTTCGGAGCACCATCGTCACGGTTCTTTGGATCGCCTTTGCCGTAACGCGCACGGACTTTTGGGTCCTCCTTTTCGATTTCGAGCGCTTCAAGGAGCTTGCTGGATGTCAGCAGCCCAAATGCCTGCTGGTTAAAGGCATCCATTCCTTCCATCATACCGCTGGAATCGACATCGCGACGGAATTTATCGAAACTTGTGAGCAACGCTTTGCGGTCGGCGAGGCGATCCAGAGTGATGCCGTTGAGCACCATGTCACTTTTTCCAGGTCCCGCAGGCTTAAACGGTCCGTAGGCCGGGCCCAGGAAACCGGGTTCTCCGGCGCGAGCCCAATGCATTTCGCCCATCTTCGGCGATAGTCCGACAAAAGGAGGGACCAATGGGTTAACCGGTCCTTGTAATTTGGAAACCACCGCGCCCAGAGAAGGCCATTCTCCGGGAGGCTGATTACGAGTGGTTCGGCCGGTCAGG
>JAQGOX010000684.1 GCA_028293365.1 Verrucomicrobiales bacterium
CCGCGTGCTTGGCGGGCAAGTCTACCTGAGCGAGCAGATGGCCGCCAAAATTCTGGATAATCTTTCGGGCCAAAAACCGCGCGGTTCGCACTCTCCAATCCAAAAGCTCAGTGATCGTGAGTTTGAGATATTCCAACTCATTGGACAGGGCAAAAGCACGCGTGACATCGCAAAAGAACTTCACATCAGTCCTAAAACGGTGGATGTACATCGAAGCCATATCAAAGAAAAACTGCAGTTGCTCGATGCGACTTCGCTAATTCGCCATGCGGTGCGCTGGGTCGAGTCGCAGGAAGCCAAAGCTTAGGCGATCCAATTTCCAGTCAGTTCGAAACAACCAGTCCCCCAACCTGCCTTTACCTGGTGTAAGGATCTTCCTTACTGATTTACAGCAGAACCTCCAATTAAGTTTTCGCCAGGAGGAGGCATAGTCAAGTCATGCACACGAGATTTCCTGAAGGCCGAATGCCAGGCGTTTCAGGAACAACTGAAAACGCGTCACCCCACGCACCAGGCGCAGCTCGCTTCGAATTTCTCCGGAATAACCCAATAAGCGATGGGTCCGACTTCAGTGCCAATATCGGGAGGGGGGTTCCGGTAGCCGACTTTGCCGAACGACCTCTGACGACCCGCCCCCTGCAATCAGTTTTTATATCTCAACATCCCCGCCTCGGCGGGAGTCTGCGGGCCAATATACTCTATGCCGAAGACGATTCCACTCTGCGCGAACTCTACTCAGGAACGTTGACCCGGGCGGGTTACAGCAGCATAACCGCCGTCCCCGACGGCGTTTGCGCATGGAATGCGCTTCACTCTAACCAATTCGATCTTTTGATCACCGATAACGAAATACCTCGACTGACCGGTTTGGAATTAGTGACCAGGGCTCGGCTCGAAGGGATTAAACTTCCGATCATCATAACCTCCGGATCTGCGGATTTCCTCACCGGATCAGACTATGAATGGCTGGCTTTTGCCGGGCGGTTACAAAAACCGTTCGACAGAAGGGATCTGTTGAGGATCGTAGCAAACGTCCTCGAATCGCTTCCAAAGTATCGCGGCTCGGCGCTAATTTACGAAAACGAATTCCGACACCTGACTCCGCACGACACCTGGGGAATCAACGACTAGGTTCGAACATTCAGAGTTTTGCTCACTGACTCTTTCTCACCTCGATGTGGTTTCCTCCCGGCCATTCAGCGCCGGCGGAACACTAACCACTGCGCTCAGAACAATCCTTGCCACCCGCCGCGGTTGATCCATATTTTGATCTTCATGCGCCAATCTTTGATTTGGAATTTGTGCAGCATCGGATGGCTCATCACGATGACGTGCAGTGGCTTCGCGGCCAGTCCTTCCGGCGATGTCGATTTCAATCGGGACGTGCGCCCCATCCTTTCCGACAAATGCTATTTTTGCCACGGACCGGATGAAAAGGCACGGAAGGCCAAACTTCGACTCGACACGCGCGAAGGGGTATTCAGGGTTAAAGATGGCAAAGCGGTCGTCAGTCCCGGCAAAAGTAATGAAAGCGAGCTCATTCGCCGCATCGCCACCTCCGATCCCGACGATCACATGCCTCCGCTCGATTCAAACCGCTCCCTTACGGCGCAACAAATTCAGACTCTAAAACGATGGGTCGATCAAGGTGCTAAATGGAAATCGCATTGGGCGTTCGTGCCTCCTCGCCGCGCAGAACCTCCCGCGGTTCATCAGTCAAACTGGACAATAAACTCCATCGACCGCTTCATTCTTGCCCGCCTCGAAGGAGAGAATCTCAAGCCCTCCCCCGAGGCTCGTAAAGAGACACTTCTTCGCCGTGTGAGTTTCGACCTGACCGGCCTTCCTCCGACCACGGAAGAGCTAGATGCGTTTCTCGCCGATCACGATTCCAATGCTTACGAAAAGGTAGTCGATCGCCTGCTTGCGTCGCCGCGTTATGGCGAAAGAATGGCGGTTCAGTGGCTCGACATCGCACGCTATGCCGATACTCACGGCTACCAGATGGACCGTTACCGCGCGGTTTGGCCATACCGCGATTGGGTCATCAAGGCATTCAACCGAAACGAACCGTTCGACCAATTTGCGACTGAACAAATTGCAGGCGACCTGCTGCCCAATCCAACGAAAGATCAAATACTAGCCACAGCCTTCAATCGACTGCACATGCAATCCGAGGAAGGTGGCATTGTAGAAGAAGAATATCGTGTCGCATACGTCGTCGATCGGGTGAATACCTTCGGCACGGCGTTCCTTGGCCTCACGACCGAATGCTGCCGTTGCCACGACCACAAATTTGATCCGCTCACACAAAAAGATTTTTATTCACTCTTCTCATTTTTCCAGAACATCGACGAATCCGGTCAAACCGTTTATTTCGGCGACGTCATGCCAGTGCCGACCTTGATTCTATCTGATAAGGCGACCGATGAAAAAGCATCCGCGCTCGATTCCATGATCGCAGATCAACGCGATATTCTAAAAGGAATGGGTGAGTCGCAAATTACTCGCACCGCCTTCGATTCCTGGCTGGCAAACAAGGGTTCACTCGACGCTACAAACATGAATTCTCAACTACCCGGAATGGAAGGCTCATTCTCATTCGGGGAAATCATTTCAAACAAGGTCTCAAACCTGGCCAACGGTGCGAAACCGGCAAATACAGTGGAAGGACCCAAACTGGTTCCTGGGAAATTCGGCCTGGCTGCTGAATTAAGCGGCGAAAACGGATTCAACTTTCCAGGGTTAGGGAATTTCACGCGCAGTGATTCTTTTTCCTTTTCGCTCTGGCTAAAAGACCAGGATCGTTCTGCCCGAGCGGTTGTGTTCCATCATAGCCGAGCCCCCATTGATGCCGGCAGCCGCGGTTATGAAATGATGCTGGAAAATGGCCGCATCGCGTTCGGACTGCACCACATGTGGCCCGGCAATTCCCTTAAGATCGCCAGCCAAGCCAGCCTCCCCACTAATGAGTGGACCCATGTCGCGGTGAGTTATGACGGGTCCAGCCACGCGTCTGGAATACGATTATACATCGACGGAAAACTCGCTCCGGTCGAGATCATTCGCGACGGGCTTTACAAGGATATCACCTATGAGGGTGGAGAACCCGAACTGCAGGTAGGGTATCGATTCCGCGACAGTGGTTTCAAAAACGGATGCGTCGATGAATTTAAGATCTTTAAACGGATACTCTCTCCACTCGAAGTCGCACTGCTATCGGGACGCACTGATTTTAGCGATACTTGGAATACACCGAGCGCGCAACTTTCCCCAGCCCAACGGCAGTCGTTGTGCGATTATTTCTGCAATCAAGTCTATCCGCCCGCGATCGAAATGGCTGAATTGCTACGCTCATTACGGAAAGAGAGAAGTGACCTTACCGAACATATTCCGGAGATGATGGTGATGAAGGAGATGTCCAAGCCCAAGCCCGCCTTTGTGCTCAAGCGCGGAGGTTACGATGCTCGCGGCGAACAGGTTTATGCCAACACTCCGGGGATCCTGCCTCCCTTTCCCGCCGGACAGCCAACCAATCGCCTCGGCCTGGCTCGCTGGCTTAGCGAACCGGAAAACCCCCTTACGGCGCGCGTTACCGTCAATCGCGCCTGGCAAATGATGTTCGGCCAAGGAATTGTCGAAACCAGTGACAACTTCGGCAGCCAGGGTGCGCAACCCTCTCATCCCGAATTGCTCGACTGGCTGGCGCTCAATTTCATCGACACCGGATGGGATATGAAACGCCTCCTGAAACAAATT
>JAQGOX010000691.1 GCA_028293365.1 Verrucomicrobiales bacterium
GATTTGTGTTACCAGTGCGAAAGATTTCATACTCTGTATTCCTTGGTTGCCAGATGTGAGTCGCATCAATCCGCACTGGGCCGTCATTATAATTTCCGCCCAGGGCGCGATCAGCGGCACTCGGTGCAATCGTTGACACGGTGGTCCAATCCAGCATTGGCAATCCAATATTCACATCCTCTGCCAGCATCACATTCGCCAATTCGGTGGGGTCGCGATGATTGTGCGTATCTCCCGAAAACCAACCGTGCTCATTCATGTTGATCCAGCGGCGCAAGCGAAATTCAAGTTTCGGCAAATCACCTGTCACCACGATCTCACGCTTTTCCGGAAAGTATTCTTTGCCACGTTCAACGGTAAGGGTGTATCGGCCGGGAAGAAGCTCTACATGAAACGGATGCGCCGAAAGAGTTGTGTGCATCTCCATGGCGCTTTTGTTCATCCCATTTTGGCGCTCATAACGAATGGCAGAACCGGTTAAGGAGGCGTTTTTCGGAAAATACCAGGCACCGTCGCTGCCGCGAATGTAAATGCGTGCAGGCAACGGGTTGCCATTCTCGTTATCGACGACTGCGCCTTCCACAAGAACTTCCTGGCGCTGGGTTTTTCGTTTCTCGACGATCGTCAGCGGATCTTCCGGCGCCACTTCTGGATCTACGTACCGTGCGAGGTCGCGAAGCGCGATCACATGAAAAGAATTCGTATGCAGATAGCCCATGAATTCCCCGAATCGTTCCGGATTTGTGTTCACCCAGGGATGGTCCCGATCGGGCACGCCATGGAATTGCATTACCGCGATGTGTCCATCCCGGGCCTGATCCACGGCCCGCCGGAAATCATTCAAAGTCCAATCAGGCCGCGCATCTCCTGCCGAAGGAATAAACAAGGGATGGTCGACACCCGGTTCATAAGCGGATCCTCGTCCCCAATCGTAGGGAAATTCGGGAGAGCCACCCCGGCGTGCGAAACGAATACCGAGCTCTTTCAAAATCGGAGCAGCCGACGGAACAATCGCATTGCCAGGATAAGCGAAACTAACCGGCCGCGAAATTCCAAATTCCTTGCACCGACGATTAATCGTTTCGATTTGTGCGCGTAACTGGCTCAGCGTTTTTTCTGAAACCCCGAGATGGTCGCGCGTATGATTACCAATTTCAAATCCGTCGTTATGCAATTCCCGGATCTGCTCCCACGTCATGTAATCCTTTTTATTTGTCGGAAATGAAAATCCTTCCGAGATAAAAAATGTGGCCCCAAAATGGTATTTCTTAAGCAACGGACGCACGACCGAATAGTGGGACGCAACCGCGTCGTCAAAAGTGAGTACAACCAGTTTGTCCGGCACAACGTCAATGGCTCGGCTCTGAAGCCGACTCAAATGCAAAGCAAGAATTCCGAGAGCCAGCAACGTTTTCCAAGGGTTCACGGAAAGACTGTAGTGAAATCAAAGCGGCCGCACAAAAGGATTCCGGGGAGTTGCTCCGCTCTATCAAGCGAGACGGGCTTAGAACCCGGAAGTGTCGACGAACACCGTTTTCACGGATTTGGCTCGCACCAAACCCCGTCGTGCATTTTTAGATCGTTTTGCTCGGTGGGAGCAAGCGGACGAACTTTCCGGTAAATTCACGCAACGGGCGGGCGACGCGAGGCGAATCCATCGGTAGCAAACGAGCTACAGGAGTATGATTGCTCTCGATAATAATTTCCTCGCCCGCGACAAGGGACCGTACAAATTCCGGGAGCCTTGACTCAGCATCTTTCATTTCGACCGTCTGCATAGATAAAAGGTGCAGTTACCAAAGTAAGCCTTCAACGTCTAAAGTTTCTTAAGGCGGCGACGGCAGCCAGAGTTTTTCAATCTCTTCCAGTGTGCGACCTTTTGTCTCGGGCACCTCTTTCCAGAAGAACAAGGTGGCGACGAGGCAGATGGCGCCGGTAGTGAAGAAAAAGGTGTGCATCCCGAATGATGAGACGTACCAGGGGAAAACGAAGGCGCTCACCGCATTGGTTCCCCAGTTTGCAAAAGTCGCAATCGACGCTCCCTGTGACCGAACGCGCGTGGGGAAGATTTCAGGAGTCAACACCCAGATAACCGCACAAATGGAGAGGGCGATGCAGGCGATGTAAATGCAGATCATAATCCCGATCCAGAGACTCGCTGTCTGCGAAAGTCCTGCCGGGCCCGCCGCTCCCATTGGCGCTGGAACTGTTGATCCACCGAAGAAGAAGAGACATCCGATCGCGGTTAGGGCAAATGTGACCACCGCCATGCCGCCGATCAAAAGAGGTCGGCGGCCCCACCGATCAATGACCAGGAGCGCAAGAATTGTAAAAATGAGATTGATCAAGCCGAAACCGACCTGGCCAAGCAGCGCTCCTGCTTCATGGAATCCGGCAGCCATCAGTATCTTCGGTCCGTAATAAACGACAATGTTTACCCCGGATAGCTGCCCGAAAACCGAAAGCATGATCCCGATAAGGAGGGCACGCCGAAGGCCGGGCCTAAAGAGTTCACGCACGGAAGTTTCGTGGGAATTCAGGGTTTGCTTGATATCTTCAAATTCGCGCAGGGCGATGGCTTCTCCACTGATTCGCGTGAGGATATTTAATCCGTCAGTGGAACGATCCATCTTGATCAGCCAACGCGGGCTTTCCGGAACGAAGCAGAGCAGGATCAGAAATAAAATTGCGGGAAGTATTTCCGCGCCGAACATGCCACGCCAATATTGATCCACGAAGAGCCAGCGAATCCAGTTGCTTCCCCCGGTTTCCGCCGAATGCGCCTGGGCAAAGCGGAGAATTTGCCAGTTGGTGACAGTCGCGGCCAGGATGCCGATGACGATGGATAGCTGGTAAAAGGCTACGAGCCGGCCGCGCAGTTTGGGTGGCGCGAATTCAGTGATGTACATGGGAGCAATTACCGAGGACATTCCAACTCCAAGGCCGCAGAAGAGACGTGCGATGGTGAGTATGTCGAAATCTTTGGGTATGGTGGAATAAATTCCCGAGAGTAGGAATAAAATGCCTGAAGCAATCAGAATCGGTTTTCTTCCAAAACGATCCCCAAGATATCCAGCGATCAGCGCACCAAAAATACATCCAACGAGAGCGGAGCTCGTGAACCAGCCTTCCATAATTCCAGACAGAACAAACTGGTTTTTGACGGCATCGAGCGTTCCGGAAATGACGGCCGTGTCAAAACCGAACAGCAGTCCACCGAGAGAGGCGACCAGGCAGGTTAGCGTCAAATAACGCGTTCGAGCTCGAGTGGCGATTGCGGACTGTCTGCTTTCAGTGGCTGTAAATTCAGGCGCGTTGATCATCGGAAATCAGTTGGCGATGTTAGCCTTGGGTTTGCTGAGGTTGTCTTGGATTTCAACGCTTCAAGTCTTTGCCAGCAATACCATTGCATTCGGGGAAGATGAAACGGCCCTTTCCACATGTTCCCTTTCAGGCGGGTCGAAACTGTCCCGTCCCGGTGCAGATAGCCGAACCATTCTCCATGCAGCGGATCAGGAAAATGTGTGTAGGCCCAGTCATGAACCATTCGGTGCCAGCGAACATATTTCTCATTACCGGTCAGTTCGTAAGCAAGCAGTGTGGCGATGATTGCTTCGTTATGAGGCCACCAAAACTTCATATCGTGCCAGTAATCGGTGCACGGGAGCCCTTTTGCGTCGCGAAAATAATAGATCCCCCCATATTCGCGATCCCAACCGACTTCGAGGGAAAGTTCGATAATCCGGCATCCCAGGCTGATCAGATTTGGATCGTTATTCCTCAATCGCGCCTCTTCCAGAATGAACCATCCCGCTTCAATGCTGTGTCCGGGATTAATCGCGCGGCCATCGAATGTATCGAGGAACTCTCCATTGGGGCCGACCGATTCAAGAACGCATTTCAGATCGTTCTTCAGAAAATCGCGCTCGATCTCCCCGATACTGGAATCGATTGCTTCGGTACAACCCGGATCGTCGATTGCTTTGCGCAATTCCTGTGCTGTCACCAATAGCATCATAGGCATGGCGAGGCCCTTGAGCTTGCGGGTTTCCGGAATCACCTTTGGAGGCAGCAAACCAGGGGTTGAGTGATATTTCTGGATCAGTTGAAACAGACTGAGAGCCCTTTCCACATAGGCGCGCGATCCAGTCGCGTTCCCATACGCCGCAAACGCGATTACCGCGAAACATTCGGAGAACAGGTAACGCCGCTTTCGGAGCGGTTTTCCCTCGCGCGTGACCGAGAAGAACATGCGGCCGTCCGAGTCGAAGCAATGTTTCGTTAGGAAGTCGACTCCGTGCCTTGACCATTCAAGCCATTCCGCCCGCTTCTCCACGGTTTCATAAAGGGTCGCGAGCAGCCAGGCAATGCGTCCCTGGAACCAAACTGGCTTGTCGGTTTGGAGAATGGAGCCATCCTGATCGAGGGAAGTGATGTAACCACCGCCCTCAAAATCGATCGAGCGGGGAAACCAAAAAGGAATCGTATCATGCAACAATCCATCTCGATAAACGGCGATGAGTTCATTGATTCGACTGCCATCCAGCTCACCCGGCGTTGAGAGTTTGGTCGGGGGGGTCATTTTCTGACATGGGGTGCCCCGGTATCAATTCTAGAAAACACTCCCGTAGTTTTGGATTAACCGGAATTTCCGCCAATGACGCATTCACGTCACCGTTTGAGATAACCGGTTTGCGTGAGGATTTCGGCCCAGCGTGCCGCAGTCCGGTCCAGAGCGGCCTGGGGAGTGAATTCACCGTGGATCACTTTGAGAATTTGCAGATCCATATAGTCGGACAGCTCCTGAGAGGGAGGGATTTTCAGGCGAGGTTCATTCCCGGCAAACCCCGCTAGCACATCGGAAAGATAAAGTATCTTCTCTTTGCATTCCGGATCCTGGTAAGTCGAAATGCGAGGCGATCCTTTTCCGTACTGCAACATAAGTCGTTTGCTGTTGGACTGATTCGTGAAGAACTCGATCCACTTGCGCGCCTGCTCGGGATGTTTGCAAAAAGGATTGATGCCCAAACACCAGGCGCTGAGCTGTGGTTTGCCTCCTGGAATGACCGCGGCTCCGATTTTCCCCGTAATCTTGCAGATGTTCGTGTCCTGAAGTTGCGCCCAGAGGAGGCTGGGCCAGGTCAAATACATGGCCCCGCGTCCCTGAAGAAAGAGAGCGTTGGCCTCCGTGAAGTTAAGGCTTTCGGATCCGGGCGGCGCATAGTTGAACATCTCCGCAAACAGGCTGAGGCTTTGCGCGCCCGCAACGGAATTCAATCGAGGATGCCACGCATCGTCCACCAACCGCCCGCCCATTCCAAAAAGTATTCCAGACCAGACCGTAAAGTTTTGCTCCACGCCCATGATGATATTTCCGTAGAGAGTTTCACTGTTTAAAAACCGGGCGATCTCCAAATATTCCTGCCAGGTTTTGGGAGGGAGCAACGGACGACCCGTTAATGTTTGGAATTCAGCAGAGCGTGCCGCGAAAATGTCAGTCCGATAAAGGAGAGTAATCAGATCACACGCCATGGGAATGCCGCGCATTTGGCCTTCCCATCGTCCACAATTATTTCTCACGGTGGGGATGAAATCGGAAAGGTCCGGTTGCGCCGAAACTGGGGAACCTTCGAGAGGAAGCAGGTGCGGAAGAATCTCTCCCTCCCACTGGTGTGGCACCTGCATGACATCAAAGTCATCCTGTTGAGTGAGCAAGTCGGTGACCTCTTTTTCGCGAAGGCTCAACAGAGGCGCGGCGACAATTCTGACATGAACCCCTGTCTGTTGTTCGAATTCTGCCGCGAGCGTGCGTGCCGCCTCCGCGTAAACCCCCGCCATATGTATGGAGCGGATTTCTGTTTTTGATTTCACCGAAGGCTGTTTACAGCCACCGATGCAAAGCAGAAGCAGAGAGGCCGCAACGACGAGCCCGCGCACGCCGCGTGAGAAAGACCAAAAACGTTGTGAGACCATTTGCACGCGTCACAAAATATGCTCGGCCAGAGCTTTGGCGATCGCACCGCCTCGTGTATGCACATGCAGTTTGGTATAGATGCTTCTCAAGTGATTATCCACTGTGTGGTAGCTGAGATTGAGCCGGTCAGCGATTTCTTTTTTGATCATCCCCTTTACCATTAATTCGAGCACTTCGATTTCACGCACCGAAAGACCGTACTCCTGCTTTGGCGGAATTTTGCGCGAGGCAAATGCATTGAGAACCAGGCGTGCAACGCGGGGATTCATCGGTGCACCGCCATTGAGGACTTCGTGAACAGCCGTTGTGATGGCCTCCTCGTTGGCTATTTTC
>JAQGOX010000707.1 GCA_028293365.1 Verrucomicrobiales bacterium
CTTCGACCCGTCGATTGCGCAGTGCGACCCGGGCTTTACCAGCGAGAGGCCCGGCCGGTGCACGTCCGACATCGGTGTAAGTCGCCTCCAGTATGCCGGTCCGATTCAGTGGCTCTGGTGGGACTGCGAGGCTCCCAGCCACACCGCGCGTCAGATCCGCGCCAGTTTTGCCCGGTTGTAGATTGTAAATCCAACGTACCATTAACTGCGTCTGATCGGCACTCAGACTTTCGTGTGCGAGCATAGGCGCCGGACTCCAAACACCGCTTGAACCTTTAAGGACTCGTTGCACACTGGCCTCAATGGCTCCCGGCTGCCCGCGATATTTATTTGCAATATCCAACAACGCCGGACCGACAATCTTTTGGTTGGGAGAGTGACAATTGAAGCAGTCATTCTGCCGCATCATCGCGAGCCCCGGCTCGATGACTTCCTCAAGCTCCGCGCCCTGGCTCCAACGAGCACTCACAAAAGCGCGGGCATCCATCAGTTCCTCGTAGGCTGAGGAACTTCCATCTTCATGATCCTCGATCAGCAATTTGTAAGGGAGCGGCTGTCCGGGCGTGAAAAAATCTCCGTCCTGGGGCGACAAAAAACTGACATGCGGCGGCGCGTTGCCGACGAGCAATGGCAAAGAGCTTTTCGCAATGCCACCGTGCCCATCGTTGACAATCAGGGACACCACGTAATTTCCGGGTTTTTCCATGGTAACGTTTGGATTTGCTTCCGTAGAAATTAATTCATCCCCAGGAAACAAGCGCCATTCGAAGCTCAGAGAGTCGCCGTCGCGGTCGTTGGAACCGGCGCTGGATAAGGAGACCGCAAGCGGCTCGCGTCCAGCATCAGGATTGGCGTGCGCAGCCGCGACGGGAGCAAGGTTTCCGCGCTGATACGAAATCTTAAGAAGCTTCGAATCCGAATTTGGGCCCCAGGTTTCTCCGTAATCAATTAGGTAGAGGCAACCGTCGGGTCCGAATTGACTGTCTTCCGGGCGGCGGATAATAAACAAACCGTCTTTTTGCGCTTCGGCAGCTTTTTGTTTGTCGTTAACGACTGCGACACCGGCGATGAAAGGTTCGATGCGGACCAGTTTAGCATTCTCATCAAGCCGCGCCCATTTCATGAAAGGCCGCTGCCAATCGCAGAACAAAAGGCAATTGTCGTATTGTTCGGGGAATCCACCTGTCCTGGCGAATTCTGGCCGATAATGAAACACTTGTCCGGCGCACGCGGTGCGCCCGCCTTCTCCGAGTTCGGGAAATTCCTTCGACTTGCCGTAAGGCCAGTAAATCATGGCCGGTTGAGCGGGAGGCAAAATGCGCGCGCCCGTGTTGTTTGGACTTTCGTTAACGGGCCGGACTGGATCAAACATCGCACCCAGCTCTTTGGTGGCGTAATTGAATTTGGCGTAGGGAAAATTATTTCCGACAAAATAGGGCCATCCATAGTTCCCCGCCCGACGGGCCTGGTTGATTTCATCATAGCCCCGCGATCCGCGCGGACTATCACCTCCAGCGTCAGGACCGACTTCTCCCCAGTAAACAATACCGGTCATCTGATCGATGTTCATGCGCCAGGGATTACGGCAGCCCATCACGAAGATTTCTGGTCGACCTCCTGAGCCATCGCGGGGAAAAAGGTTTCCTTCCGGAATCGTATAACCGCCCTCGGCGGTTGGGCGAATACGGAGGATTTTCCCGCGAAGATCCGCAGTGTTCGACGCCCCCTTTTGCGAATCCCAGGGTTCCCGCCCCGGCCGTTCGTCCATGGGACCGTAGCTTTCAGAATCACCAAACGGATGGGTGTTGTCGCCAGTGGAGATATAAATATTGCCATCAGGACCGAACTGCACTGAGCCGGCGTGATGACAGCATTCACGCCGTTGTTCGCCAAACTCCAGCATGGCCTTTTCACTGCTCGAATCCAGCAGGTCTCCGTTCATTACGAAGCGGCTGAGCCTTTGTCCGATATAGTTCGTTGGTGAATAATAAAGATAAATCCAGTGGTTCTTTTCAAATTGCGGATCGAGCGCAAACCCAAGCAGCCCATTCTCCTGATCGGCAAACGTGGGAATGGTACCGGCGTCGATCACGGTTTGAGTATCTGGTTTCCAAATCCGAAGCGCTCCCTTCAATTCGTTAAAAAAAATTCGCCCATCGGGTGCAAGTTTAAGCTGCAACGGTTGAGGCATTCCCACAGCCAACACTTCAACCTTGAAACGGTACTCCGTCACCGGTTCTGCTGCTTGAATCGCCGCAGACATGGAAAGCGCCAAAAGGCTTAAAAAGCACAGGGAGAATAAGCCGCGCCGAAGAAAAAAGATGAATGGAATCGTCATAGCGAACCGGATTAAATCCTCATCCGAACGAATTTTAAAGGCAAAAGCGGTTTGTTTACGGAAGAAAGTGGACAGCAGTAAGCGGAGAGAACGGGGGCGGTCATTCGGGAAAGTTCCCGGAGGAGGAATCACTTGGACGGGCGGCACGAGTTCAACCGGAGTAGCTGTGAGGTCTCTATGAAACGAGTCTGGAGGGTTCACGTGTTTTGAG
>JAQGOX010000713.1 GCA_028293365.1 Verrucomicrobiales bacterium
GCCTACACCTGCACCACCATGAACGGTGACACCTTCTCCGGAGTAATTGCTGCAGAATCGGCTGCCAGTATTACGTTGCGAAGGCCCAACGAGACTGACCTCGCAATTCAACGCGGACAAATCAAAGATCTCAAAGCCAGTGGCAAATCACTAATGCCCGAAGGCCTGGAAGAGGGCTTGAATCAGCAGGACTTGGCCGATCTGATCACATTCGTACACTCACCCGACAAACATTTGCTGCCCAAGACACCGTGAGGCACCTTTAATGATCAGATGTCAAAAAACAGTTGCTTGCCTGATGAGCACGATTGTGCTCTGTTTGTGTCATGCCGACGACCGCCATTCTTCGTACTCGCATTGATCCTCGCCGGAAAGCACGGGTGGAAAAAATTCTCAGCCAACTGGGATTAAGCTCCAGTCAGGCGATCAATATCCTTTTCGCCCAAATCGAGCGCCGTAGGGCTTTGCCCTTTCCAATCTCTCTCGAACTCAACAACGACATCCTTCCACCCATCGAACACGTTGCCCGCGTCTGGAATCAGCTCGACCGGGAAGATTTTTCTTATCTGGATAAACGATGAAATTTGCTCCGGGCGAGTTGTATCTGATCGATCTCGGAATGATCGGAAAAGTCCGTCCAGCAGTAATCGTTTCACGTGAAGATGCAAACAACGGAGTGCGCGCCGTTGTCATTTGCGCTCCCCTTACTACTCAAAATCGCGGTTCTGTATACGAAGTCCCCTTGGGCAAGTTGAAGGTCCTAAGCAAGGAATCGTGTGTCAACGTTCAGGGGCTGACCAGCCTCGGACACGAAAAGCTTATTCGCCCTCTGGGACGATTGACCTCACCCCAATTCGAAGCAGTCAAAAAAGCGCTTCGGTTCATCCTTGATCTTTAGATTGCCTGATTCCCGGCAAGCGGTCGGAAGGGCCATCCAAATTCGTAAGACTCTGGCTACATCTCACCTGCAAATCCCTGCTGCCGAAGCGCCTCAAACAAAACGATCGCCACGCAGTTCGAAAGATTCAAAGAACGCGCCTGTCGATTGAACATGGGAATGCGCAACCAGCGTTCGCGGTTTTCGTCGAGAATGTTTCGCGGCAATCCCGCTGTCTCGCGGCCGAACACCAAATAATCATTCGAAGTATAAGCGACTTCCGTGTAGTTCTTCGGACCCTCAGATTCGACGAACCAGAGTTTCACGTCGGGAGAAAGACTTTCCGTAAATTGCCGCCAGTTGGACCAACGATACCATTCTACATGCTGCCAATAATCCATGCCGGCGCGCTTCAATTGCTTATCGTCCAATGTGAACCCAAACGGTTCGATCAAATGAAGTTTGCTCCGCGTCGCAGCACACAGGCGCGCCACATTGCCTGTATTGGGGGGAATTTCTGGTTCGAGCAGCACGACGTTCAACGTTTACCTCGCCGGTTATAGTAAACCTTCCAAAGCACGAGGCCGTGCGCCGGCGCGGTCATCCCAGCCGCGCGCCGATCTTTGTGCGCGAGCATTTCCACGACCGCATCGGCTCCAAACTTCCCCTGTCCGATTTGCACAACTGTCCCAACGATCCCGCGGCACATTTTGTAAAGAAAACCATCTCCTTCGATGTAGAAGGTCAGCAACGGCCCCTTCCTCTGCAGATCGCAGCGAGTGACCGTGCGGGTGGTGGATTCCATTTCATAACTTCGTGTTCCGGCAAACGAAACATAATCGTGCGTGCCCACGAACAACTTCACCGCTTCCCGCATCGCTGAATAATCGATCGGCTTTGGAACATGCCACGTCTGCTGCCGCAACAACGGTTGATGTGCAGGATGGTTCCAAACGTAGTAGCGGTATTGTTTGCCGTGCGCGTCAAAGCGCGCATGAAAATCGGCGGTGGAAGTGCGTGCTTCCATGACGCGAATGTCCGGAGGCAAATTGGCGTTGATGGCCAGGGCCAGCTTTTGCACGGGCATGCGCAGTCGTTCTTTCGGAATATCGAAATGAGCGACCATGCCGAGCGCATGCACTCCAGTATCAGTCCGGCTCGAACCGTGAATGCGGATGAATATACCGAAGATTTTGTGAAGCGCGGATTCGATGACTTCCTGCACACCGCGTCCGATTTTCTGAACCTGCCAGCCGGAATAGGCAGTTCCATCGTAAGCCACCACTATTTTGACGCGCACCTTCGTTTCTGGCGCGATACCTAACGCGGCAATCTTCGTCGAATCTTTCAAACGTTTCCCGGACTGTCCAGGTAGCTTTGCAGGAGAATCGCGGCAGCGGCTTTATCGACCTTTTCCTTCCGTTTCTCGCGCCGAACGTCTGCCTGGATCAGAAAACGATTCGCCTGCGCCGATGTAAGACGCTCGTCCCAGAGCTTCATTGGAATGGCGATTGTCTCTTTCAATACCGCTACAAACTCCTGCACTTTCAGCGCGGCTGGACCGTAGCTTCCATCCATATTGCGCGGGTGCCCGATTAAAATCATTTCCACCTGCTTTTCGCGGATCAGTTCTTTCAACCTGGCAAGAAAAGCGCTGAATGGTTCGGCAGGAATAAATTCAAGCGGAGTCGCCACCATGCCCAACTCATCGCTCAAAGCAATTCCCATCCTTTTGGTCCCGTGATCGATCGCCAAAACTCGCATCTTTTTAAAGAAAAAAACTCAGTTCATATGCCCGAGGATTTCCCGGGCCGCCCGCACTGTCTTCTCGATATCCTCTGCCGTGTGCGCGGCGGAAATGAACCCCGCTTCAAATTGTGACGGTGCGAAATAAATCCCCTGCTCCAGCATTCGATGGAAATAACGTCCGAATTTGGTGCGATCACTGTGCATCGCGTCCGAAAGATTATGCACCGGCCGGTCGGTAAAATAACCGCAGAACATCGAACCGCAGCGATTGAACTGCACTGCAACTCCTGCCGAACGAGCCGCCTCCCTTAACCCAGTTTCGAGCGCGGCGCCGATTTCTTCGATCGACTTATATACGTTGCCGTTTTCCAATTCTTCCAGCGCCGCGATTCCAGCCGCCATGGCCAACGGGTTACCACTTAAGGTTCCCGCCTGGTAAACCGGGCCGACTGGCGCGAGCTGATCCATGATATCAGCACGACCGCCGAACGCCCCGACAGGCAATCCCCCGCCGATTATTTTTCCGAAACAAGTGAGGTCCGGCGTAATTCCAAACCGCTGCTGTGCGCCTCCAAAACCGAGGCGGAATCCGGTCATTACTTCGTCGAAAATCAATAATGCTCCCTGCTCACTGCAAATCTTGCGCAGGAATTCGAGGAAGCCGGATTTGGGGACGTATAGCCCAGCGTTTCCCGGAACGGGTTCTAGAATAATGCCTGCGACCTGTCCACGATTTGCATCGAAGGCCGCCTGGATAGCCTCAGTGTCATTGAAGGGCACTACGACGGTGTGCTGCGTGAATGCCGCTGGAACTCCCATGCTGTCTGGATGGCCAAAAGTCAAAGCGCCGGATCCCGCCTTCACAAGCAGCGAATCGACATGGCCGTGATAACAACCATCGAATTTGATTATTTTGTCCCGCCGCGTGTAGCCCCTGGCGAGGCGGATGGCGGACATGGTCGCTTCAGTTCCGGAATTACACATCCGTACTTTTTGCACGCTAGGAATGGCACGAGTAATGATCTGCGCCATTTTGACCTCGAGCGAATTGGGGACTCCGAAACTGGTACCACGTTCGGCAGCATCCTGGATGGCCTTGATGATCTTCGGATAGGCATGACCGAGGATGGCTGGTCCCCACGTGCCGACGTAATCAATGATCTCATTTTCGTCCAGGTCGAACAGGTGAGCGCCCTTGGCACGATTCACAAAAAAGGGGGTGCCGCCCACGGCGCGGAAGGCTCGGACCGGTGAATTGACACCACCGGGGATCCATTTCAGGGCCTCTGCAAAAAGCTCTTCGGATTTTTTGAACGAAAGCACGGCCAGAAGTTACCGATTTGACGCCGACTGCTCTAGCTAATTCCCAACGATTTCCTGGTGCAAGCCTTCAGGAGAAAAGCGGTTCTACGACACAAACCGAGCCGGAGCGCCATACTATTTCAAAGCAGTGTAGATCCGATGAACGTCGTCGTGATCGTCCAGTTCGGAAAGGAAACTGGTGACTTCTTTGCGTTCTTCGTCGCTGACCTCAACAGGCGTTTTCGCAAGATAACTCATTTCCGAAGTGGTAATGGTCCATTTTGCAGCGGCCAGATACTTGCCGACTGCATCCAAATCAGTCGGATTGCAAATAAAACGCGCGCCGATGTGGCCTTCCGGAATATCGTCAGACTGAACAGGCTCGACGTTTTGAGCATTCGCTTCGATCGCGACAGCTTCAATATCCTGATTTTTATCGGCATGTTGTGCTTCCACGATACCCATATGATCGAACATCCAGTTCACACTTCCAATCGAGCCGAGATGTCCCCTCTTGAACAGAACGCGAATGTCGGAGGCAGTGCGATTACGATTGTCGGTCAGGCATTCGACGATTACGGGCACTTTTGCCGGAGCGAAACCCTCGTACATAATGGTTTCG
>JAQGOX010000737.1 GCA_028293365.1 Verrucomicrobiales bacterium
AGATCATTTCCTCTGGCGACGATATTGCGCGCTTTGCCCGGCAAACCGCCTATGGCACAAGCTTCCCCGACCCGGATAAAGCATTCGGCAATGCGAGTTGGTACTTTTCGTCCGAGCGGGCGTTTGAAATGGCCACCGCGTTCCAGTTGATCGCCAAACCCGCTTATCTGGAGGCAATTCTCGGCAACATGAACTACGAGGGCGGCTGCAATCCGGTCAATATGACCTACGTCACCGGCCTTGGCTGGCAAAGGCAGCGGGAGATCGTGCATCAGTACGCGCAAAATGATTTTCGCGTTTTGCCGCCGTCGGGATTTCCTCTCGGAAATATTCAGAGCGGGTTTGCTTACCTCGATAATTATAAATTGGAACTGGGCGCGCTTTGTTTTCCGCCAGACGGCTCGCCAACCGCTCCCTATCCATTTTATGATCGTTGGGGGGATTCGTTCAACACGACCACCGAATTCGTCATCGTCGATCAGGCGCGCGGTCTGGCCACGATGGCTTATCTCATGGCTCGAACCACCGCCAGCACCCGGCCCTCAGTCAAAATAATTGGTCAAATCATCGGCGTGCCTGCATTGATCCCGGCTGGCCAATCGATTACGGCGACTTTTGCTGCCCCTGGGCTGGACCTGACGACGGCGCGGATCGTCTGGGAAGCGTCCGATCAGGAACCGTTCATCGGCTCGACCTTTCAATTCAGCCCAAAAAATCCCGCCGCTCAATGGGCCGAAGTCGAAGCTCAATGGCCCGATGGAACCCGAGTGTTTGCCCACACTAACTTTCAGGCCAGTTTCTCCCTGAACGTGCTGCCAAATTCCTATCTTGCCGTCCCTTTGCAGAGTTCCATGGATATGGTGGGACTTTATCATCTGGATGGCGGCCTCCGCGATGCGACTGGCAAAAACCTTCCTCTAACTCTCAGTGGAAATGCGCAATTTGATGTTCTCAATCTCGGCTGGATGGCCTGGCGCTCCGGGAAGGCATTGCGCTTTTACGATCTCGGCGATAACGCAATTGTGACGATTCCGGCGAGCCTGCTTTTTCCGGACGATTCCATTGTGGAAATCGATTTGGAAGCGATGGTTTATGTCAATTCGTATAAGGGATACAATCGAGACGTTCCACGCCTGCTGAATTTGGAGAATGATTCGGACGCCAACCTTGGGTGGATCGAAGATATCTACACTGGACCTCATGTTCGCGGTGGAACCCAGTTCGATTGCTTTGGCGATTTGTTGAACTTATCGCTGCCACTTAGACAGTGGTGCCAACTTTCCATGCGAATCACCGCCACCGAATATTCGCTATTCATAGACGGAAAACTTATTAGCAGCGCGCCTTCAGACGAAATCAGCGCATGGGGAAAGAGTCCCGCAACACTTGAGTTTGGTAATTTTGACGGCTGGGTTGATGAGGTGGTAATTCGTTCGAAAATCCAGACGCCGCCAGCGAATCCCGCGACGTTTGCCGCTCAGGCAGCTTCAGGCTCCAGTGTTTCCCTTAACTGGGGGGATTTGTCACGAAATGAAAAAGGTTTTCGGCTATACCGTTCACTCGGGAACCAGGTTTTTGATGAGTTTGCCGAAGCCGGCGTGGACGTTACCTCGTGGACTGATTCAGGTCTGCAACCGCTGACTCAATATTATTATGCGCTGACCTCGTTCAATTCCGCGGGAGAATCCTCCGCAATTTTCGCATCCGTGCGCACACCGGCAATCGCACCAAGTGGCCTTGCTGCAGGACAGGAATCCAACGGGATCTACCTGCTGTGGAACCCAGTTCCCGGAGCGGCCAGTTACAAGGTGCGACGTGCCCTGCGCAACGCGGGTCCATACGTGGTGATCGATTCGTACGTGACGTCAGTTAATTTTTTAGACGAAAGCGTGATTCGCGGCTCAACTTACTATTACACCGTTAGTGCCGTAAATTCTTCTGGCGAAAGTTCCGATTCAAATATTGCCATACGCCAATTTGACTCCGCGCCATCCGCACCCACGTTTTTGCGTTTGAAACAGGCGATTCCGTCCCGGCTGACGCTATTTTGGAGCGATACTTCCACCAACGAAGTCGGTTTCGTCGTAGAACGCTCCACTGATGGAATTCATTTTGCCGCGATCGCGAAGGTCGCGGCGAATTATCAATGGTTTGAGGACGGAACCTTCAACTCGCAAACTACTTATTTCTATCGCGTGCGCGCTTTTAATTCCGCTGGGACCTCTGGTTATTCCAACACGATTTCAGTCGGATCTTCCCCTCGCAATGAAATCCCTGTTCCGGTTCGCAGCCTGCACCCGGGAAAAATTCTCATTTTGTAGCGGCGTCCGCGGATGGCTCATAGCTCAGATACTTGTCCCTGAACTGACAGTCACCGGTGAACCTGTGGCGACAAAAGCCGATTGAGGTGGATTACAAAGCGGTTTCTCGAATTGCGCTCCGTAGAGTGAAGCGACGGCGCAGTGCATACTCGCTTGCCGGACCGGCCATACATTCCACCGTGGATGATCAACTCGATATTCCTTGCAGCCGCCGTTTCGCTGGGCTGTGTAACCCCAGTAATGTTCGGTAATGAACTCTTCTTCCGAACCTTCGGTTGATGGTTGCGCGTCGCCTATGGTCGTTCCACGAATCGAATTCCACTGGCCTTGATGACGCCAGACATACTCGACGCTACCGCCTCTTTGCAGTTCGCCTTTTTCAATATCGATGCAATGACGCATCGGCTTGGCTTGATAAGGTTCGTTGTAACAAACCCGTGCTACAGCGGCTATCAATCGACGCGGCACAATCTCTTTGATGAATACAACGCCCCGGCGCCACCCCTCAGGCGCGCGTCTGCGAACGTAAAAGCGGAGATTCACCTCCTCGAAATTCTCGTGCCACGGCATCCGCAGTCCCAGCACTCGAGTTCGAAGGAAAAGAAAGCCAACCATGCTGATGCAAGCTTTGCTGTTCCAAATATCCAGCTCAACTCCATTCGGGATGAATGGACGAAGCAGAGCTGGTTCGACTGCATAATTGAGCATCAGTAAATATCGCCATTCAGCTTTAAGAAAACGTCGCATCAATTATCGATGATTACGGATCCCGGAAACGGCGCCCTTCGCTTTCCATCTCGCCAGCGCTGCTTTGGCGTACCCGCCAACATCATCTTTGCGTTGCACCGAGTTTGCGAGCGCCGCAATAATCGTGTCAGAATACCCGTTAAACTCTTTAGGCGCCCACTCCAACGCCCATACAGCCTCACAACCGATCAGTGTGTTTGTACTTTGAAGACAATCCACAAGGGCGGGAACCGCCAAATCGGGCTGGCTTCCAGCATGCCCTAGCGCCGCGACAGCTTTCGAGGCGACTTGATCGTCTGAGTCTTTGGAGGTGGTAATTAAAAGCGACGTTGCCCCGGCATTCTTCGCGGCATCCGGATCCACGCGATTCAGAGCTTCCGCTGCGTATAAGCGCACATACGGTTGAGAGTCCTGGAGCGCCTTCACAAGGACTGGACCGACCACTTCGCGTTGTTCGGGATAGTATTTCAATGTGAGTGCAGCATTGTTCCGCAGTCCCCAATTTCCCGTATCCTGGATAGCGCGAATCAATCCCGGCAATAATTCCTTCTTCTCCTCCGCGGTCAGTCGATTTAAAGGAGAGTTCTCGTCTCCGCTGGAATTGAAATAACCAATGGCGCTTTGCCGCACACCATCCGATTCATCATTTATGACCGTCCCGATCATAACGGACGCTGCACTCCTGGCATCGCTCCCAAGACTCCAAAGCAATGAAACCAAACACTCTCGAGTAGCCTGGGTGGAATCCTGCTTCGGTGGGGGCAGCCATGCCCTTAGTAAAGCGGGCAGGTGCCGGTTCAACCTGCGATACGCCCGCTCGCCGGGATGGGTTGCTTTCTGCAACCCCCGAATCAAAACCTGAACACCTTCTTCGCGGTACGACTTCCATTCCTTGACCTGTTGGTCGTCGCTGTATTTCAGATTCCTGATCCATTCGCTTTCGGGCTTCCCGTGAAATATCGGATCCTGGTTCAGGAAAGCGGCGCCGCCGAGCCACAGCGCCAGGCCTGCAATCCCCGTCGCGCAAATCAGCAATACAGCAATGCCCCACCGCCATTTATTCTTTAGAGATGAGTTATTCATGGCATGGATTTCCCGGGAAGCTGAAGCATATCATTCCGCCGAAACGCGATCAACGGAGTATCGGTAAATTCGGATTGAGAACTAGATCGGCGAATGGTTGCGAGCAGCCCGTTGGAAAACTCCGGCGCATTTAGTTGTTCAACGGAAGGGATGGGCGTAAAGCGAGGTATGTCTCGAATCTGCCTGGCACAACCAAAATCATAAAAAAGTGAGGCTAACCCATTTTTACGTTGAAGCTGCATTGGTGTTGCGTTGCGCTCGATGTACATCGGCCTCTCCGCTAGGGCGCGGCCCGCTGAAGACAGCCGGTCATGCCTTTCAGCCAGGCGCACCGCTCGATATTAGTGTTTGAGGCGTTGTTCGCTTTCGGCGAGGGCCTGATCGGCGCGCTTTTTTTGGATGGCGATGGCCGCCGTGCGCGTCACAACCGATACTGCTTCAAAATCTCTTGGGTCCGGTTCATCGGGCGCTGTGGAATAGATGGCAAACGTTCCCAGCACCTCGTTGCCCGCACCGAAAATAGGAACGGACCAGCAGGAACGCAGTCCGTGACGGACGAGGAGTTGCGCCAGGTCTTGAAATTTCGCCCAAAGAGGGTCAGTCGTTACGTCGCGCACGACGACCGGCTCGTGCCGAAAGGCGGCGGTTCCACAGGTGCCCGCGGATTCTCCGATGGGCAATCCATGCACCTGGGCGTTATAAGCCGCGGGCAGCGAGGGAGCAGCGCCATGTCTTAAATGAATTTGATCCGCATCCAATAACAGGACCGAACCGGCTACTTTTCCTATCGAAATGTGTTCCAGGAGTTTGACCAGCTTTTCCAGCACCATGGAAAGAGGCTGATTATCGCAGATCATTTCCAATGCCTTCAACTGCCCCTCAATCAACACTTCATATCGTGTTGTATTTCCCAATGCGGCGCGCGCTCTGGCCTCCTTCGCAGAGCGTGCCTCGCGCTGAACCACGAGTGGATGAATGTCCTTAATGATGGAAATGCGCCGGAGTGCCCGGCCCGCTTTGTCCCGCAACATTGTGGCGGTCAGGAGTCCCCATTTTACCGCGCCACTTTGGCAAAGAAACCGCTTTTCCAGAACCAACTCTTTAATTTCGCCCGCCACCAGGCGCTTCGTCTCCACTAGTTCCTTTTCCCAATCTTCCGGATGTGAAATGTCCGGAATTCGGAGCGCGAGTAATTCCTTATCGGAATAGCCGAGAAACTCACGCAACCGTCGGTTGACACGCAGAAGCTGGAAGGTTCGGACATCCGACTCATGGAAACAAACCCCCATCGACTCGAGGACCATTTGCGAGTCACTTTCGATCTCCAACTTTGAGTCTGAAACCGGTCGAGGCAGTAATTTCTTCGCGACAGGCGTGCGTTTGGGGGAGGCCGATTTCGAATTGGCCGGACGTTTTCGGCGTGCTTTGGAAGTTTTGGCGCTGGCCATAACTGAGCCTGCTTTGTCTCAAACCATAGTGGCCGGAGAAAATCGGTCAATCACATAACCACCGGGGGAATCGATAGCTCGATCCTGCGGCGGCCTGATTTTCCAGAATTGTTCAAGCAGTATACGCCGTCGGGAACTCTAATTGTCGTTTGCCAAACGGAACGCGGATTTTCAATCCGCAGCATGCAACTGTAGTAAGACGACCTCGAATCAAAGTAACCTTCCCTCAACGAACTACGGACCGCAAACAACGGACAATTCCCCAAAACAATTTGAAATGGCCAATCGGACTTACGTCTCCAATCTGCCTGGACAACCGAAAGTATCAAGGTGACGGCTTACGCTTGCATGAACGACAAACAAATTAGAGGGGTGCATCAGAAACGCGACGTAAAGGTTGCCTTTAACAGCGAGGGCATTTCGCGGAATAGAAACGTGAACTTTTTTAAAAAATCGCAGGCACCCAGTTTAGGATACGCCGCGTCGATCGCACCGACAAGGTTGATTGACCGATTGCAAGAAATTCGGGGGACGCCTGATAGGATCAATCTTGAAAACGCATAACCTTGAACAGATTGTCTATCCTGCCCTCATGAA
>JAQGOX010000756.1 GCA_028293365.1 Verrucomicrobiales bacterium
TCTGACCAAGGCACGGTCGGAATTTGGAATATCGAAACAGGGGATCGAATATCTCCGAAGCTGTTACACAGCGGCTGGGTTGAGAGTGTGCATTTCAACAACGACGGCACTCTCCTGCTCACGACAAGCGATGACGGAACAGCCAAAATCTGGGACCTGACCGGTGAGGTTGATTCCAAGCCGCCACTTCATTTAAAAACGGCTCTGGCAGGATTTCCGGCACACCTTTTTGGGTTTACTTCCGAATTGAGCGCAGATAAGGAACATTTGATCATCGGCGGTGATCGGGCCTCTGTGATCAACACACGGAGTTTCGAAATCGAGACTACCACGCCAGAGAACGGGCCCGGTCATTTTGCCGTGGCGATCGATTCTTCAGGCCAGCAATGGGCGGCCGGCCTTGGCCCAGTGGAACCTGTCCCGGGACAAACAAATGACGCGACGCTTTGGCGGCGTGAAGCAGGAGGGGTCCGCACAATCATTTTGAAACATCCCGATCAGGTGGGTTACCTGAAGTTTATCAAGGGTGACTCCCAGTTACTCACTCTCGATTATAACCGAACCCTTCGACGGTGGCAAACCAGCGACGGCGCTTTGATCGAAAAAAAAATTATTGGCGATGGATTGACCGGTCTTTTGCATGTCAGTCCCGATAATCGAACCGTGGCGCTCTGCAAGCTCGGAGAACAAACCACGGTTTTTGACTTCCTTCGAGACGATCAACCACGCGTGATCGCACCTGCAGCGCTTCAATCGGTTTGCGTTGCTTTTAGTCCCGACGGCGCTCGTTTGGCCACGGCAGGAGGGGACCAATATGGGCACATTTGGGAGATTCCATCAGGACGCGAATTAACGGCCCCGTTCAAGCATGGGGGCACGGTTCAGTGGATCGAGTGGAGCCCTGATGGCAAGCAGTTGCTTACCACGGGCCTTTCCCCGGAAATAAGGATATGGGACAGCAATACCGGTCAACTTCTGGTCCAAAATTCAGCTTTCAGCACTAAAGCCAGTCTTGAAGCAGCTCACTTTAGCCCCAACGGACGCCTGGTGGTCAGCCGCAATAATGATCGATCCGCACGTGTTCTGGACGTTGCCACCGGCGATGCGCTGACGCCGGAGATTCGTCATGACGGGGAAATCCACGCAGCCCTGCACCTTAGCGATAATCGCGTCGTTACGATCAGCGATCCGGACGTAATCCGCGCATGGGCCCTCACGCCTTCTACCTTGCCGACGACGTTCTTAAGCGCCTACGCACAGGTGGTTTCCGGTCGAAAGCTGAACGACCGTGGGCGGGGAGTTCCGCTTGCACCAGCCGAATCGGCTGAGCGGATGAGGGTCCTGCATAAAGCGCATGGAGATTTTTTCGCAGAATCCAAGGAGCGGATTCGCAGGTTTCACCGCTCGCAAATCGTACCCCCTTTCACACTGCTGGAATTATACTCCGCGTCCCACCACCTGAAGGAGCTGACTGATCTGGATCCTCAGAATCCAGAGCTGGTGAGATTAAATCAGTTTCTCGATTCCTTTCGAATTCCTCCCCGGGACGAGAAGTTAGATTCCAGCATGGTCGACCTCTCGCGATATTATAACGCATCCCTCGGAATAAGCTGGAACCTTTGGGTTGGACATGATCTTGCGGAATTGAAGCGTGGAAAGCAGGTGCTGAATGGAATCGCTTTTGACATTCGCGGCATTGTTGAAGTCGCGCCCAGGGAAGATGCCCAGGCTGCGGAACGGATTTTCTTTCCAAGTGCTGTCTCTGAAATCCGGGTGCATAAAAAGGCAAAGCGGCTGCATTTCCTGCATGCCACTGAGGGTGTCAGTGTCCCAATTGGAGTACGCGTCGGCAGCTATTTCATTCGGTATAGCACCGGCCGAACGGAAGAAGTACCGCTCATTTATGGTGAAGGCCTGCGCGATTGGTTTACTCAACCTGGCGAACCAGAAGAGGCGACCCACGCAGAAATCGCCTGGACCGGTCAGAACCAGATCAGTCGTTTACTCCGAAGGTCCATTCATCTTTTCCGATTACCTTGGGATAATCCGGTTCCTAACGAAGAAATCGCGACCATCGATCTCGTCGCCAGCAACTCACGAGCCCACCCTTTTCTGATTGCGATTACGGCTGAGGAGACTGCTCGATAGTCTGGTCACTTTTGGGTGTCGCATTGGCTGGAAATCATGCGTGTCATCGGCACGCAACGTACAAGCGGTTCCGCTACTACTGTTTTTGCGCTCGCAGCTCGCTGGCAAAACGTTGAAAGGCATATTACGCTTCAAAAGCTTGTCTTTTTAAGGTAAAGCGTTATTTTGTGAGTGATGAAACTCCGAACCGATCTGCTGAAATACGCGACCCCGGCGGAAGCTCTGAAGGAAGTACTGGCGAACAATCACCGCTACAAGTCCGAGCCGCTTTTCTCAAGAACTGGGACTGGCAGTCTGTCGTCAGCCTCAATCGCGGAGCGTGCGAAAGAGGTGGAGCGCAGCACGGAACGAATTCAGAAAGCATTGCAGCAATCAGCACAGAATGGGGCGGTCGCCACATCCAAACAGTAACCCTGGCGGATAGTTTGGATTACCTGCGGAATTGCCATCGCCGCGCTCCTTTCCTCTTCTTCAATGGTAATACTTTTGCCGATATAGGACGGACATTTTCAGACTACCTCTTCGCCGAAATGCCGACCGGCCGCCGCCGCGAGGCGACTTCCGCTATCGCTCATTACATCGCCGGTGTTTTAGATCGTGAGAGCATGATCGAGATTGTTGAGTCTCTTTGCGAGACGGCGCATTGGAACATGGGCGACCGCATTAAGACTTTGCGCGGTTCAACCCACGGAAAAATCCTCCGCTTACTCGCGGACAATCGAGTGGTTTGGCAACCCGATGGCAGTGAGGCGGAATTGATTGCCCTGCCCGAAAGCCTGGTTCGAGAATAAGGCATCTCATGGGATTGCTTCATTTGCGGTTTGCAATAGCGCCGCGTAGCGCAACCCGCGGGTGCTGATGTTCACAAGGTCGAATTGCAAGTGTTCCATCACCGCGATGTAGATGGCGACGCCTGTGAGGATCACGTCAGCACGTTTTGAAGGAAGGCCGACGATGCGTTTTCGCTCTTCGAGAGGCAACATCCAGAGACGCTCCTGGATTTCATATAACTCGCACCGGGAAAGGACCGCCCCTTCAATTTTATCACGTTCAAAACTGCGCAAGGAATATTTGATGCGCGCCAGAATGGTTGCGCTTCCTCCGGTTCCGACGAGACGAAATCCTGAGCGAATGTATGGGGAGAGCGCGGGAACGATTTGATCGCGAAAAAAGGAGTTGGTCAAATTACTGCATTTATCCCAATCATCCGCAGTTGGGGGATCCTCAACGGAGAGTTTTTCCAGCAAACGCACCGTGCCGATGTTAAAACTGTTGCGATAGAACTTTTTAGTCCCCTGCCCCGCGATGAATTCGGTGCTGCCGCCGCCAACATCCAGGACGAGCAAAGGATCTGTCGCGAAGGAAGGATCACTCGTGACACCTTCAAAAACCCAGTCGGCTTCCTCCTCACCCGAAATGACCTCAACGGAATGCCCGGACGCAGTCTGAATTGCATCGAGCAGCTCCTGTTGATTTAACGCATCGCGCGCGGCGCTCGTAGCAACGATACGAATCGAAGATAGGTCGAAGGTCGATTTCGCTTCGCGCACAAAAGCCGCAACCGCTTCCGCGGTGTCCTGAATGGGCTGGGGCTGAAGACGCCGACTCTCGTAGAAACCTTGTCCAAGGCGGGTTTGCTCGCTTTTTTCAAGCAATGGATGCACATTCCGTCCCTCGACCGAACCGACGAGGAGTTTGACGGAGTTCGTGCCGATATCGATGACTGCGCGGGTCGGAAACGGCATGGGACACTATTTCGTTTCGCGTCGTGCAAGCACCGCCGCACCGACAATTCCAGCGTCGTCGCCGAGTTTTGAAGCCCGGATTTCGATTCCTTTGTCAGTGCCTGATAAAGCGTAATCGTGAGCAGTTTCAATGATGATGGCCATCATTTCGTCTTCCAGAGCATCGATAACGCCACCGCCCAGAACAACGACTTCAGGATTGAAAATGTTAATCAAATTCGCGACGGCAACTCCGGTATATTCAGCAGCTTCCTCAACGACCTGATCGACAAATTTGTCACCCCGGCGTATGGCTTTTCGCAGGTCGCCGCTGCGCATATCACTTAAGTTTTCGCCGAGCATCTCGGTGAGAAGCGTTTTCTGGCCTTCCTTTACGGCCGCCTGGATCTTGCGAAAGAGCGCCTGGCGACCCGCGACCGCTTCAAAACAGCCGCGATTACCACACCCGCATTTTGGGCCACCGACTTGAATGACCATGTGGCCAATTTCGCCGGCCGTGCGATTAAAACCGGTATAAAGTTTTCCATCCAGCATCAAGCCGCCGCCAATGCCGGTGCCGAGGAAAATTCCGACCATGGATTTTGGCTTGGCTTCAAGTTCCGCGTGATAAACACCGAGGGTGCAGATGTTACCATCGTTTTCCAGGAAGATCGGAACACCGAGCAGCTTTTCGAGATCCTTCTTGATCGGCTTATCCTCCCATCCCAGGTTCGGGGCGAAGATCACTCGGCCGGTTTCGCTATCGACCGCACCTGGGGCGCCCAGACCAATGCCCCGAATCTGCTTTAAATCGAGGTCGCATTCGTCTACCGCATCCATCACGCAGTGCGCAATTCGTTCGATCACCACTTCGGAACCGCGTTGCGCTTTCGTGCTCGCTTTGCTGCGACCAAGGCATTTGAGCTGTTGTGTAAAGACACCCGCGAGAATCTTGGTCCCGCCAAGATCCACACCCACAATATATTCGTGTTTCGCGCCAGGTTCCGGCATACGCGTTCGTTTATATCAAGCTTTGCCCGCCATTACAGATTCGATTTTTCGACGCAACTCGCTATTGATCTCATCCACACTTCGGCGTCCGTCAATAATCTCGAAACGATAGGTGGATTGCAAACGTTTGAACTGTTCTTCGACAAGGGCCTGATATCGCAGGAAACTATCGAACATGTCACGCGAAAGACCGAGATCCATTCCACTTTCCCAGTAATCAAGCGCAAAGTTTTTTGCGAACGTCCTTTGCACGAGTTGTTCTGGAGCAACATTGAGATAAAAAACAGCGTCGGGTACGAGCGCAATGCCGTAGAGGTTCTTGAGCCAGCCTTCGTCCATCCCTCGAACCATATCTCGGGCCATCAACGTATAAATGTAGCGATCCGCGAGCACGACGAAGCCAGCTTTGAGCGCAGGAAGGATGATATTTTCGAGCTGATCGGCAAAGTCGGTCGCGTAGAACAAACTTAACGTAATACGGCTCAGGATATTGCCTTCCTGTGCTTTTTCCAATTCCTCGCTGACGAGAGTCGATCGTTTCAATCCAACCTGGATCGTCGCATGCCCGTTTCCTTCCAACCATTGAACCAACCGCGCAATTTGCGTGGAGCGACCCGATCCATCGGCGCCCTCAACTGCAATTAGTTTCCCGGTTAGTCGATTGAGATCCACACCTGGAAGCCCGTGACCGTAAAACCGTTTGGTGGAAAGGGCCGGAACTGCGATATTACAATGAAGTGGTTTGCGCGGGGACGTTTTTCGATTGCGGGCAGGCATTTTAGATTTCACGTTTGAAGTCAGCGAGATTCAGCTTTGACTGCACCAATTTGCGAACGATGGACTGTTGCTGCTCAATCCGCTGGTTGGCATCCATTACCAGGAATTTAAACTCGTTGCTCATACCGAGATATTGCTCAAGGATGCGCCCCTGGAAAATGCGGAAACTTTCGTAAGGATCGGTGGAGAGATGGAGATCCATGCCTGCCTCGAAATATTTCAATTCCGGACGTCCATCCAGGATCCGCTGCAATGAAACCTCCAATTGGGCTTTGAAGAAAAAAGTCATGTCCGGGAGGGCCGCAAAGTTATATATGCCGCGCACCCATTCCGGAGGACAGCCACGTACTGTATCGCGAGCAAACGCCGTAAAAATATAGCGGTCGCAAAGGACGATGTAGCCTGCCCGCAGCAATGGAACCAATTGCCGCTCATACCGATCGGCGAAATCGGTGGCGTGGATCAAACTAAAAGTAGTGGGCGTCAGCAGTTCCCGCTTTTTGCCTTTACTCGTCGCGGTCTTAACGATGGAGGAAGAATTCCATTCGCTGAAAAAAACCTTTACTCCCTCGAGTTCCAGCCATTTTTTCAGCAAATAAATTTGCGTTGATTTCCCGGATCCGTCGAGGCCTTCGACTGCAATGAGCCGACCCGGGAAGTTTTGTTCGGCGAATGTCTTCATCAATCCGTGAGCAGAAGGTATGGATTGAGTTTAAGAAGACAACCTTAATTCCTCTCAGTGCCCATTTTGCAACCTCGGGTCGAGTCCCACCAGGTGATCGAAGGATTATCGAGAAAACCGCAGCACGCGATGAACTTCCATCAGCACCTGATCGAGGGGCATCACTTTACTAATATATCCCGCGGCGCCATTGCGCATGGCCGCGCGGAGCAAGTCTTCGTCATACCCCATTGCAGTTAAGACGATTATGGGAAGATTCGGGTAAAGGGCTTTGATCCTGGGAATCGCGTCAATACCGTTGCCATCGGGAAGAATGATATCGTGGAGCACCAGATCGAACGGTTCGTTCTTCAAGCATGCCTCCGACTTTTCAAGATTCTCCGCAACAGTGACGCGGTAACCCCGGCCAGTAAAAAAGCTCGCAAACAGCTCCCGCAGCTCGGGTTCATCTTCGACGATCAGAAGGCGCGCAGTGCGTAATTGAAACAGGTCTTTAACACGTGACGCGAAATTGCCGGTCATAAAATTAAATGGATGGCCGATATCATTGGTATTTTACTTACAATAACCTGAATTTCACGAGAAGACAGCAACGTTTCGACATTCGAAACCATCCGCTCCCGATAGTATATACGCTATTCAATAGGCCGATCTTTCAAAAAAATGAAAAAATCTCCCTGAAGCGAAACTGCGCGGCGAACCAAAGCCTAGTAAAGAAGCAGTTCGATTAAATCTCCGCCTTGCCGAGTCAACTCCCAACCGGATCCCTTCCGGGCCACCAAATGTCGGCAAGGATGCCGGGCTTGTTCGTCGGCATTGACCGATAAGAGCCTGACGCGTTGCTGGTTTTCCAGTTCTCGAGCGCTCCGGGGAACGATCTGAAAAGGAAGACCATTGTAGTTGAAGGCGATTTCATAGCCGGCGACCCCCTGCTGCTCGGCGACAGGATTGCGGCGGATCAGGGCGGTGTAACGCTTTAAATACGGGAATCGCACGTCCCGAACCACCACCCGGAAGAGCTCCGTCTGGGTTCGAAGAAAATTCAAGATACTAAACTTATCGCCTTCCTTCTGTTGTTCGAGCAGAACCAGGCGGGGGTCCAAACCGAGAAGGTTGTGCCCATTCCAGTCCCCATGATCATTGCGCTGGTTCGGATAGGCTTTTGCGTACCACGCCGCGAACCGATCGTTCAAGACAACATTCAACTCAAAATGCACGTGCGCCCGCTCTTTTGAAATCCGTTCCCGGGTGTTGCTGGTACGTCCCATGATCGCGATTTGGTCGCCCGCATTGACTTTGCTGCCCGGCCGAACGGACGACAAGACCTCGCTGAGATGCGCGTAAATGGAGTAAATTTCGATTCCTTCAATGTCGTGCCGGATAACAATATAACGACCATAATTTGAAAGGGCCGGGCGGTTGTTAACGTATGCGACCGTGCCTGCCGCAGTGGCACGCACGGGGTCAATCGGTTCACCATGCTTGTCGCGCTGGAGACATTTGATATCAAGCCCCTCATGGATTTGATTTCCGTCAGAACGGACACACCCGAAAGTCCCGCTCGTCCAGGGTTTGCCCGTGGTTCCGACGAAAAAACGCTCCGCCCCGCCATCCGGATCGAAAATAGCCCGATTTGCGGTGGGCAAGCGGAATAATTCCGCTCGAACGGTGAAGGCAACAAATGAAAAAAACAGCCAGAAATACTTCATCGGGGGAAAAATGCAGACTGTTTTTTGATCGCTTTAATCACATTATTTAAACCGAGAACAATCCGGCCGGCTTCTTCACGCGTGGCATCCGGAGTGAAGACAAATACGCCGTCGGAAATGCGATGAGTAATCACGGGCGCCGCCAGCCACCGGACCTGCCCGAACGAACTGAAGATGACGATACGCTGGCCTTTGTTCGAAGTTGTAACATTTTCAAGCACCAATCGCCCGTGTGGATCGAACTGAATACGGATCCCAAAACCGCCCATTTTGTCCACATCGACAACTGACGCCTCCTCAATATAACCTTCGTCGAGAAAGGCGTCGCGCGAGGCACTCACCTGAATCGGATTCGCACGATAGACCGGAACGGTCGAATTATACGGCGTTCCATCCCGATTGACCTCAAGATGGAAACGAAGGGTGCTGGCCTCTTTATCTTTTTTCTTTTGCTCGGTGGTTTTACAACTTGTTTGCAGCAAAGCAAGAGGCACAAGGAGCAGACACAAATAGATGTTGAACGCGCTGAGTGGAATCTTCATAGTCGAACACGCTTAAACAAACGAATTGTCAGCGGATTGTAAAGAATTATGGGTCAACAGTTGAACAAAGTCATTAAACGGAAACGAAAAAACGCGTATCTTAAACGCAAAAAAGATACCGCGAAAACCAAAGTCAAAACCAAGGCGGCGAAAAGCTGAGCCGCTCCAACGTCATTTAGCCAGATTGCCATCTTCCTCGGCGGAGCGCAAAGAGCGCGCTCGCCGATGAATTCTTGCGACGAATTTCTGGAAGGAATTCCAAGTCAGGGAGTATTGATATGGGAAAGATATACAATAACATCGTAGAAACTGTAGGGCACACGCCACTCGTTCGCTTAAACCGGGTTACGGCTGGGCTTGATGCGACAATTCTCTTAAAATGCGAGTTTTTCAATCCGCTGGGGAGCGTCAAAGACCGTATTGGCATGTCGATGATCGACGATGCGGAGAAGCGAGGAGTCATTAACAAAGACACCACGATTATCGAGTCAACCAGCGGCAACACTGGGATTGCGCTCGCATTCGTCGCGGCGGCAAAAGGCTACAAACTAATATTGACGATGCCAGAAACGATGTCGCTGGAACGGCGCACGCTCCTGGCATTACTGGGTGCCAAACTGATTCTCACGCCCGGGACGGAGGGGATGAAGGGTGCTATTGCGAAGGCGGAGCAAATCCAGAAGGAGACTCCGAATTCCTGGATTCCACAGCAATTCGAAAACCCAGCCAATCCTGAGATCCATCGCAAAACGACTGCCGAGGAAATCTGGGCGGATACCGATGGAAAAGTGGACATTCTGGTGGCCGCAGTCGGCACTGGCGGTTCGATCACTGGAATCTGCGAGGTCATCAAGCCCCGCAAGCCGTCCTTCCAGGCGATTGCTGTTGAACCCAAAGATTCACCGGTCATCTCACAAACATTGTCAGGATTACCGATCAAGCCGGGACCGCATAAAATCCAGGGAACGGGTGCTGGCTTTATTCCCGGCAACCTTCATCTCAAAGATTCGAAGGGGAACCCTCAAATCACCGAATGTATTCAAGTAAGCAACGATGAATCGTTCGCCATGGCCCGCCGCCTGGCAAAAGAAGAAGGAATCCTCGCCGGCATTTCCTCCGGAGCGAATGTTGTTGCCGCCATTGAGGTGGCTAAACGCCCGGAGAATAAAGGAAAAATGATCGTAACGATCGCCTGCTCGACCGGGGAACGCTATTTGAGCACGGCTCTGGCTGCCGAAGCCAAAGCTGAAGTCGGCGGATAATCCTGCTGGTCCGACCAAGAAAATTCTTTGTGAAATGTGATAGCTGCACCGTTCAGCTATCCATTTTAGCCCGTGGTTTCGGGTTTTCCAAGCATCACAAAAAACGTGGCGCCTTCGTTCAAGGTGCTTTCCGCCCAGACTCGGCCTCCGTGCCGCCTGACGATCTGCTGCACGATCGCAAGTCCGGCGCCGGTTCCTTCGAACTCTTCCAAGCTGTGCAGGCGCTGAAAAACACCAAAAAGTTTGTGGACATACTTCATATCAAATCCAACGCCGTTATCTTTAATGTAATATGCGGTTTGGCCGTCGACCGGGGCCACGCCCACTTCGATTCGAGCCTCGGGGCGAGGCCGCGTGTATTTAACCGCGTTTGAGAAGAGATTTATGAACACCTGCCTGAGCAAAGCCAGGTCGCCCTCCGCCCCTGGGAGACTATTTAAACAAAGTTCGATGGACCGATCGGGCACCCCGGCTTTCACATCGTTAAAACACTCACGCAATAAGACTGTCATATCAATCGTCTGCCTCCGCAGTGGAGTCCGACTTAAGCGCGAGAAGAGCAACAAGTCTTCAATCAACCGATCCATCCTTTGCGCTCCATCGTTAATTAATTTAACAAATCGCCGCGCTTCGTCGGGAAGAGTCTGCGCGTAGTCATCTGCCAGAAACTGCGAGAAATTGCGAATTGCGCGCAAGGGCGCTTTGAGATCATGAGAAATCGAATAACTGAAGGTCTCGAGCTCTTTGTTCGCATAAACCAACTCGGCCGTCCTCGCTTCCACTTTGCGCGCAAGCGAATTATTGAGATTCTGAATAACCTCTGTTTTGCGGCGCACCTGATAGCGCAGCGAAAAAATCCACGCAAATGCTAAAAGAGTGATGCAAGAAACTATCGCGAGGAGTATCAGCGTTCGATCAAGCGTCCACAATGGAGGAGGTCGCACCAATAGCACGTCGGCGGGAGAACGAAGCAAAACGCGGAATGTGGAAGGCTGGCTTCCTCGAATCGCGCCGATACTGCAGATTCCCGTAAGGCGAACGATACTTTCGGGAAGCAGGTCTTCAAGTTGTTTTCCAGTTTCAGGTTGAGTTAACTCCGCGCGAAAAAAAACAGTTCCGCTTCGCAGATTAAATTGAAGAATATCTCCAGCCCGGCCTATTTCGGTCTCGAGTTTGCCTTCAATCTGAACAAGCCGCATATCGAACCGGCGATCAAGCAATTCTTTCGCGGAAACCGGAACCGCCTTTGGGATCATAGTGCGACCAGTCCCCTCAAATTTGCAACCACGCAAAAAATCGGAAAACCCATCTTTTACGAGCCTTCCGGAAACTTTAACCACATCGCCGACCTTGATTTTCCCAGGGTCTTCCGAACTCGCCAACAATCCACCCGAAGGATCCTGAATAAAAACAGAACGAAATTCTTGAGCATAAGCGACTATCACATTCGTCAAAACCACCGGCTGCTCCACAGGCATTTGCGCGGAAGCCGCAAGGAGTTCGGCTATGGAACCAAAAGGGCGCGGGCTACTCGCGGCGGCAAATAACGAAGCTTCAGAGGTCCAATAGGTCAGAATCAAAAACAGGAAGAGCCGATGCAGGCCCGGTTTTCCGTATAGCGCAAGACCGATTTTAGACCTGGAGGAGTTCATTTGCATGCGAGTAATTTGCCGCCTGGGAGCACACGATAAGTGACGCCCCGCCAAACTACCGTCGATCCGAGAAAGGAACCAGCCCACAGCGCGAACTGCAACAAATCTTTAATCGGAATGAGCCAAAAATACAGCAAGTGCCGACAGCCGTTCGTTAATCGAAACTGGTTGTGCAACGCGGTTACGACTCGAAGAACGAGTGCAATCGCAACTATAATGAAGCTGGAACGATTGGGGAGAAAACTGATCGCGGCCAGTGGCCAGAGGGTTGCGTTGCTGAGAATGCTGAAGAACCACGGAATGGGCTGGCAAAATCGAATCGTTCGTGCCCAGCGAAGTTGGTGACTCCAAACCTGGGACCAGTTCATTATGTCCGCACGACAGCCCGCCACAGCGGGACAAATGGTGATGCGCGCGCCCGTCGCCGCAATTTTGTGGCCGAGCTGATAATCGTCAGCGAGGTAATTGGCGAGTGAGGAAAAACCGCCGATTCGTTGCAGATAATCAGCGCGGACCGCCATGACCGCGCCGAGCGCGAAGTCCATCGACTTAAGCATATTCCCCTGGAGAACCTGGCTCCAAAAATCAGCATTGACGGCAATCGCCTCCCATTGCATTGCGGCTGTGCTCGGATTTTCCAGACGATAAAAACAATTCACGAGCCCTACGTCTCCCGAGGAAAAGCCAGCCATCATTTTGCCTAAAAAGTCAGTCGAAACCACTACATCTGCGTCGCTCACCATGACGAAGGAGTGGCACGCGAGAGATTCGAGTTGAATCAAAGTGGAAACCTTCGCGTTGGCCCCCAGTGTTTTGGGACAAATAACCAGCCTGGCGTCGACTTGTGGGTGTTTTACTATCAGCGAATTTACAATGTCGCAGACCGGATCCGTGGCCGAGGCGACTCCAAAAAGGATTTGGATGGGCCCGGTATAGTCCTGGCAGAACCAGCTTTCGAGACAGGATTTCGTTTCAGAATCACATCCTTTAAGCGGCTTCAAAAGGGTGACACCGGGTAAGGTATCGGACCTGCTGGAAAGTCGAGCACCATTCAATGAAAAACAGCAGGCCGCAATCCATTGCCATAAATTCAGCGCGACGCTGAGCAGGACCAGGCCAATGAGAACCGACGAAAGCACCACAATTTTATTGATGCAATTCTCTGGACAACTGGTCGTCGCAGAAAGTAATCCGGTCACCAACCGCAATTGTTCCGCTGGCAATCACCTGAGCCAAAACTCCCTGTTTATTATTTTCCATGAGTTTACGAAGGCCATTGCAAATTGCGTCCATTTTGGCGCAGGGGAGGCGCGGTTCGTAAAAAAACAGAATGGCCGAACCGATTTGAACCTTTTGACCGATCAGTTCTATTAGGTTGATTCCATCAGTCTCGATGTTGGAGCGAACCGTTCCGGGTGTGATCACCTTCAATCCAAGCTTGTCGGCGTGCTCCATAATTTGTGACCGTTCGATCAGAGTTAGCTGTCTCCTGCCGGGCGTGCCGTTCTGGCTAATCCTCCCGAAATAGCGCGGATTCCCTTCAATTCCTTTATCGGCGACAACATGAATCGATGAGACTTCAGAGAATGGATCTCCAGCTTTGGCAGGATGCAGGTGCAGTGAAGCCACCCATCCGGAAACATTAGAATTGCAATGCACAGTATGCGAGCCCGTGAATTACCAACTCAGGCGTGGCCGTACAGGAAAACCTGCTCCGGCGTCACTGAACTTTCGGGAAGCTGCCACCCCGAGCGAATAATGATGTTAGCCATAAACTCTTTGACGAGGGGAAGAATAGGGTTTCAGTTCAAATTTGCAAAAACATTGCTGCGCGGGAGATCTGAGGGTAAAAACCACAAATGAATTGGCAAAATCCGCGCGGGAAACGTTGGTTGCATACGCCAAAATAAAATGTTAGCTTAAGCAGAATTTATTCAAATGGCCGAAGATAACAAACAGAACAGCGGGGGGAAAAACGACAAAAAGGGACCCGAAGTCAAAGTGCCGCCACGTAATTGGCTGCTTTGGGCTTTAATACTGGGCGTCATCCCGATCGTCCTGGTTTTCAAAAACCGCAATGAGGCTAAATTCCCAGTACTTTCGCGTAAAGAGCTGATCGAAATGCTGGAATCCGGGAATATCGTTCAGGGCGTCATTCACTATAACCCCCAATCGTCTGTTCTTCAGGAAATCACCGGCACTTACCTGAAACCAAATGAAAAGGGAGGGACAAACCAGGTTCAGGTTCAATTTCGCACCAAGACCCGGCTGAACGAAGCCCTTGAGAAGGAACTACTCGACTCTGGCAAGTTCGACACCATCGAACCGAATACGATGGTCATGAGCCTCTTCGTAACGTTGCTCCCAATCATATTGGTGGCATTCCTGATCTATTTCTTTTTTATCCGGCAAATCAAAATGGCAGGCAAAGGTGCTCTGAGCTTCGGCAAGAGCAAGGCGCGGATGCTGAGCAAAGAGAAGAATCGAACCACTTTTAAGGACGTTGCAGGCGTCGAAGAAGCCAAGGAAGAAGTCTCTGAGCTCGTAGAATTTCTGAAAGACCCCAAAAAGTTTCAAAAGCTCGGCGGGCGCATCCCCAAGGGGATTCTGATGATTGGTGCGCCCGGAACCGGGAAAACCCTGCTCGCAAAAGCGATTGCCGGGGAAGCCGATGCCTCGTTCTTTAGTATCAGCGGTTCGGACTTTGTGGAAATGTTTGTTGGCGTCGGCGCCAGCCGCGTCCGGGATATGTTTGAGCAAGCCCGCAAAAACACTCCCTGCTTGATTTTCATTGATGAAATCGATGCCGTCGGCAGGAGTCGCGGGCATGGTCTCGGGGGAGGAAATGATGAGCGCGAGCAGACATTAAATGCGTTGCTCGTGGAGATGGATGGCTTCGATACGCAGGAAGGAATTATCATCATCGCGGCTACAAACCGGCCCGACGTACTCGACCCGGCCCTGCTCCGACCAGGTCGATTTGACCGCCAAATAACCGTTAACCTGCCGGATGTCCGAGGCCGCGAAGCGATTCTCAAAGTTCATGCGAAAAATGTTAAGCTGGATCCTACTGTGGATCTCGCGGTGATCGCGCGCGGCACTCCCGGGTACTCCGGTGCCGAACTGGCTAATTTATTAAATGAAGCCGCATTACTCGCGGCTCGAACCAACCGCAAAGCGATTGGTATGGTAGAACTGGAGGAGGCGCGCGACAAAGTACGCTGGGGACGGGAACGGCGCAGCCTCGCAATGACGGACGAGGATAAGAAATTCACGGCATGGCATGAAGCCGGGCATGCGCTTGTCAATGTGTTACTTGAGCACACCCATCCCCTCCATAAAGTAACGATCATTCCGCGCGGACAGGCGCTTGGATCAACCATGTCGCTGCCGAAACAGGATATTTTGAATCGGCGCCGCAAAGAGATGCTTGATATGATCGCGATGATCATGGGCGGACGCATCGCTGAGGAAATTGTTTCTGGCGACATATCCACTGGTGCGAGTGGCGATATTCAACAGGCCACATCCATGGCCCGCGCCATGGTTTGTCACTGGGGAATGAGCGATAAGCTCGGCATGGTGCAATATGGCGAGAACAACGAATATGTTTTCCTCGGCCGTGAAATGATCCGGAGCAAGGATTACAGCGAACGTATCGCCCAGGAAATCGATGCTGAAGTGAAACGGATCATCGATGAGGGATACCAGCGTGCTCAAACCTTGATTGAGACACACCGCGACAAGCTCGAAATGCTTGCCGCCAAACTATTGGAGTACGAGACGCTTGACGGTCCGCAGGTCGAAGAAATTGTCCGGACTGGTAAGTTCACCCCTCCACCGCCTGCGCCGCCTGCGGAACCACCCACAGGGGCCATGGCCGCGACACCTTTACCGGAAGTAATAAAGCCCGCACCGCCAAAATTGCCGGGACTCGGATCGCCCGCTCCTGCGGCTGCTTAATTTTTCAAAGCTGCGGCATAAACGGCTGCAGGATTCCTTCCAGACGGGTTGCGACAAATTCGTAGCCCGCGTCGTTCGGATGCACATAATCCGACATCAGGTCCGGACTGCCGAACACTCCTTTTAGGAAATTCGGCACGTAAAGAATCTGCTTTTCCCGAGCGAGCGACTTAAAAAGGGATTCGTTTTTGTCACGCACACTTGCACTCCGGATGCCGATCAAAACCACGAAGGACCCGTGAGCGACAAAACGATCAACCATGGCGCCGACGTTGGCGATCGTTTGTTCCCGTGGAATAGCTTGAAGTGTGTCATTTCCCCCGAAGCAAATAAGGACGACTCGCGGATCGAGGAGAATAGTCTGGTCTATCCGAGCTAAACCGTCCTGTGAAGTTTCCCCAGCCCGGCCCTGGTTAATAATCTTCACTCCCAGTTTAGCGCCAAGGAGCGTCGGATAATCATGTCCCTCACTCGCTCCATAACCAGAAGTAAGACTGTCTCCAAAAGCCAGCCAGGTTCGTCCCGCCAGAGGCGGCAGGTTTACGTAATGCTCCGCGCGAAACCAAAAAAAATATCCAGCAGCCCCAAGCGCCAGAACTGCCAAAATCCATCCGAGTCGTTTCACGATTGATGCTGCCAAATTTAATCGCCGCCAGCAATCGATCACAAGGTTAGTGAACGAAACCGAATTGCGCAATCATCACTCGATTATTTGCCTCCAGAGAGCGGAGGGCGCCGGACAAAATTCAGGCGATTCTTCCCCCCTCGAACCTCTGTCTGCGTAGATAGAGAAACCAGTTCAACAGCCTCCAGCGCGTTTAAATTATGGGCGGCAAAGTAAACTCGATAAAAATGCCATGCGTCCCGAGATCCCAATGCTGGACTCAGTTTGACTCCAAGATATCGGCTCAACGTCGGATAAAGATGATCCCATTCCTTGTCGATCATCAGCCATGGACTAGTGAAAGGCTTTTGCCGCAAGGATTCAAACGTGACAAAATTTGCCGGGATCATTGAGGTTTCCTTACAGTCATTCGTTTCGCCCAATAATAAAAAAGGAGGCCTAAATGTTGCACGTATTGATGTGTGGTTTGTCAATTCACGCACTGCGTCGAATAAGGTGGGAGTATTTGTAAAAACAGTCGTTCCCCGATCATTGAAGTACAACTCATCCGTAGCGGACGGCATTATCACAATCGCTTTTACAACAGGATTGGGTTTGAGTGCCTGCAGAATGGCTCGGGCGGGCTCCGCTTTGGAAAAATGTATTCGATTCGTGCTGAGCTGCATCGTTGCCAGCTCAGACTGCCACGATTCAACACCTTGCGCCGCAACCGAAGTTCCGAGCAATGCAGCAAGAAAAAGCAGTTGGCGGAGGCTCATCGGTTCTAAAGTGCGAGTGTCGAAATACGTTCCTGAATCTGTTGATTCCAGCGATTAAGAAATGCGTAACGCTGATAGATTGTCGCAAGCTCGGACAACGGAAGTTGGCTGGAACGTGTCCAACTATCACCCGATATGGAATCCCATGCTGTATTCATTTGCCGAAGTCGCTCGTTCAATGGACCAAGAGCCTGCTGAATTCGCGTCTGCATCGCGTTCAGTCGATCAGTGAACTGCACCCCCTTTTCAAAGTGTTTGATTGCGATCATGGGGGAAGTATTACGCTCTTTTTCCGCAATGAACTGATCGGCCTCGCGCACTAGCGCCCCCGTTTCAAATGCCCAATCCATAAGTTCACCGGGAATGTTTTGCACGGACGCCGGCTTCTCGCCGGTCTCGACCTCAAGTAGATGCGCCACACGCTGGGGAACGTCACGCAGACAATTGTAGGCAACGTTTAAAGCTGCGAAGTCAACGGACTCGATAGTACCCGCCGACTGAGTCCGATCCGGATGATGAAGTGAGGAAAGTGCCAGAAACTTCGTTTTTAATTCGGCAATATCGATCCAGGGTCGCCGGGGCTCGCCGAGGACGCGGAAATGATCGATCATGCGCCCTGTTACGATCTAGGCGCTAAAGCTCTCACCGCAGGAGCAACTGGTTGCGGCGTTTGGATTCTGAACTTTGAACCCGCCGTTTTGCAAAGCGTCGATGTAATCAAGTTCTGATCCTGTTACATAGAGCGCGCTTTTCGGATCGACCACAACCTTGATTCCTGCCGATTCAACCAGTATATCGCGATTTGCCGGCGCGTCCTGCAGGTCCATCTTGTATTGCAGGCCGGAACAACCGCCCCCAATCACAGCCACCCGCAAAACGCCAGCAGGTCTTCCCTGCTTTTGTAGAAGGGTCGAAACTTTATGCGCGGCGTTCGGGCTGACTTTGATCAGCCGCTCGTCACCCACGCGGAAGCTGGGTTGGCCAGCAGGTTTTGGGATCGATCCAGCAATCATGCGGAGAAACTACATGCAATAGATGCACCACGTCAAACAAGGCTTCATTACCGCCCCGTCCTCGCATCGATACTCTTGACGCCCCAATTTAAAACGGCACTCTCGGTTGGAAATGGTCGCAATGACAAAGAATTCGGATATTCCTGCCTTTACCGCCTGAAGCCTGGGCCATGATCGACACAAGTATTTTGGCAGCCATAAATGGAGGATATCAAATGCCTGACGACGCAGGTCCGGCGTGGCGTGCGGCCGTAGCTATGGGGATCGATATGACTCTTATCGAATGCAATCTCGAACTTCCCCCCTGGGAACGCATTCTACAAAACGACCGCGCCCTTGCGATGGTTGAGGAAATTGGGCGCTGCAATCCCATAAACTATGCAGAGCCTCGCTGATATTATTAAGCGGCTGCATGTCGCCGGCGTTCAATTTGTGCTCGTCGGGGGAATCGCAGCCGTCAGGCATGGAGCTTCCTATCTAACATATGATGTCGATATTTGCATTCCACTGGATCGAGAGAATTTCAGAAAAATTGCCGCGTCTATTCACGACATAAATCCTCGATTCAGGCAAAGGAAAGAGATTCCCTTTGAACTCACCGACGACCTTCTCGATCATCTCCAGAATTTGCATCTTATTACCGATCTCGGACCGCTTGACTGTCTCGGTGAGATCAAAGGAATCGGTGCCCTATAATGCAGTTTTAGCAGAAAGCGAATTCGCTCAATTTCCCTTCGGCCAATGTAAAATGCTCAAAATTGGTTCGCTCATCCGGGCAAAAGAGCTGATCGGAAGACCACAAGACCTTCTGGTTGTGACTCAACTCCGCGCTATCCAGGAACGGATCGCGCGGCAGAACCCTCAAGGTGGTTAAAGACGGTTCAGCGTTCGTCCACTGCCACGACTGGTCGAACTCGCTCAACGCGCGGTTGGTTCGCCGAATTTGTAAATCGTTCCGTACACTTCTTCCGAGATGGCTGCTCCATCGGCGGCATCTATGCTGAATTTGATCTTTAACTGGTCGGACGGTTTCATATCGTCCAATTTCAGCGTTAGAGTACGGCCATCAGGAGAAAGTTGAGCACTTTTGACTTCGAGCGTTTCGTGCTTTTTCTCGTCCGGGTTGGTGGCTGAATATTCAGGGGAACCGTACGCACCGGTCCACCGATAGTTCCAGCGTTCCACACTGTAATTTCCCGCGTCCCCGGCACTCTTCGCGTCCAGCGGAACCGAAAAGGTCAGTTGCGCGCCATCTTTCAACGCATGGAACGCGGTCGGCATCCGCACGGGCTTGCCGGTGTAGCGCACTCGATAAAAGCCGCCATCGCGCGTTGCGCTGGTCTGCCAGCCCTTTAAACCGCAGACGTACACCTGGCCGTCTTTAGGATTAACCCGGCCGCGCATAACGCCGCTGTTGAACTTGAGCGGTAATTGGACCATTGCTCCCTGAATGGTTCCGCCGGCTTGGTCAGGCATCACTTCGAAAAGCGTGCATTTGCCATAGCTCATGAAGAGGAGATGATCTTTCAACGGCCCCCATTTGTCGCTGGTCACCCAAACCTGGCCACCGCTGGAGTTATCCATATTCATTGGCAACCAGCACATCGGTTTATCGTATTCCGTTGGGATCGGCACGGTGGCGTCCCCCCACGACTTGAATTTGAACTCGGCGCGCTGTTTTGGGTCACTCGGGTCCGCCGTAAAATTCGTGCCACCACGCTGCAAGGAAAGTTGACGATGAGCGGATGGTGTCATCCCATAAAATCCGCCCTTTTTCACCCAGTTCAATTTGCTGGAAGGCATCCAGTGTCCTTGATTATCACTCACTGTGATTTCGTCCCCGGGCCCGACGGTCATACCATTAGGTGCGCGAAAACCAGTCGCAATCGTTTCGAGTTTGGATCCATCTTTTGAAACCTTGAACAAGCACCCCTGACTGGGCGATGTTACCTCCGGCTCCCATGGGGCACCTTTGGCAAAATAGAAATTACCGGCGCGGTCAGTGTGCAGGTCGAGGGCAAACTCGTGGTAATTGGCCGTAACGACCGTATCA
>JAQGOX010000760.1 GCA_028293365.1 Verrucomicrobiales bacterium
CGAATTGCCTCCGCGCCGCATAGAGCGCATCCTCTGGGCTCATTCCGGTTTCGATATTCTGTTGCGTCCGCAAGGCGACATGCGAACTCATCTCCTCGTCCATTTCCGCGTCGTGGGCGTTCATGCGGCAAAGCCAACTCAATCGTGAACGAATTCTACGTAGCCAGTTCATTGAAAGCCTTATTCGTTGCGCAATGCGACTATTGGGTCCACTCGTGCCGCGCGGCGGGCGGGCAGCCAACAGGCAAAGAAAGTTACCGATAGAAGAAGCGTTGCCACGAACAGGATGACACGAGGGTCACTCGCAGGCAGTGCTGGCATGACAGAACCAAGGATTCGGACAAGCCCGAATGCTCCCAGGAGTCCGATAAGCGTTCCGAACAACGAGAGACGCAGCCCCTTGCCCAGAACGAGCCAGAGTACGTTTTGCATTCTGGCGCCCAGCGCCATTCGAACACCAATTTCAGCGGTTCGTTGAGCTACGAACCCGGAGATCACCCCATAGATGCCGAGTGCGGCGAGTGATAATCCAAGAAGCGCAAAGCAGGTGAGCAGTCGGCTCCCTACGGCCCAGTTATCAAGAGAGCTGCCGACCCTTGCGCTCGCAGGTCCCGCATCGCTTACTGGCTGATCCGGATCTAATTGGGCGACAGCACGCCGCAAGATGTCGCCGGATAAATTGCCACGGACGGCGATCACCAGACGCGTTCGCGGCTCCTGGGCAAGCGGACGATAGGTTTGAAATGGTGTTTTCAGTTCGGCAGGGTTCGCCGGAAAGCGAACATTCGTTACAACACCCACGATTTCTTCTCCCTCGACTCGTTTGCCAATCGGGGACTCATTAGGCCAGAAGTTCCGGGCCATTTTCTCGTTGATGATTACGACGGGGGTGTGGTTTGTGGTGTCAGTTGGGACGAAATTGCGCCCTTCCAGGAATTTCATTCCAAGGGTGCCAAAATAGGGAGGCGTCACTCCATTGAGAAATCGGACAGGCGAATGGCCCTTCTCGGACTCAGGCCTGCCTTCGATTTCGAAGCTGCCCGCAACGTTGAACTGAGTCACAGGCATCGTCCAACAGAGCGTTGCCGATTCGACTCCAGGAAGTGCCGCAAGAGTTTCCTGCAACCGGTCGTTGAACGTGCGAAGAGCGTTTCCGTTGGGATACTTGGATTCGGGCAGGGTCAGATAGCCGATGGTGAGTCCGTCCACCTTCCATCCGGGATCCAATGAGGCGAACCCACGCAAGCCATTAACAACTAGTCCAGCACCGGCCAGCAGCGACAAAGCAAGAGCCACCTCAATGACGATGAGCGTATGTTGCACACGATGTTGAGCCCGGTCACCCGTCGTGCCGCGTGCGCCCTGTTTGAGAGCTCCATTGACGTTAGTTCGTGATGCCAGCCAGGCTGGAATCAAACCAAAAGCCAGGCCGGAAACGGTGGATGCTGCGAACGCGAAGCCGAGAGTCCTCAGATTCAATGGCAGCTTCAAGACGCTCTCATGATCGATCATGAGCTGCGTGCTGAGTAATCGATTGCACCAGTGTGCGACGAAGATTCCAACCACGCCACCGACGAATGCAAGTGACAGACTTTCCGTTAGCAACTGACAGAGCAAACGTCCGCGCGGGGCTCCTAGGGCGCCGCGGATCGCCAGTTCACGGAGACGCGTGGCCGTTCGAGCAAATTGTAAATTCGCGAGGTTCGCACAAGCGATCAGCAGGACGAATCCTGCCAGGACCATTGTTAACCAAACAATGGCGCGCCCTTGTGCCGGAAGCGCTGATTCACTCAAGGGGACCAGCTCTAATCCCTGGGCTGAATTATTGTCGGGATAATCGCGAGCCAGCCGGGTCGCGATCATTTCCATTTCGGCCTGCGCCTGTTGAAAGGAAACGCCCGGCTTTAACCGCCCGTAACATTTCAGAAAGCTGCCGCCACGATTTCGCTGTTGATCTTCGGTGAAGGCAAGGGGACGCCAGACGGAGATGGGTCCGGTCAGCATGATGTCGTACGATTGCTCTGGCATTACCCCCACTACGGTCACCGGTTCTCCATCCATCCGAAGCACGTGGCCGATGATGTTTGGATCGCCACCAAATCGGCGCAGCCAATAGCCATGTTCGAGCACGGCGACATGATCGTGTCCAGGCCGATCCTCTTCAGCAGTGAATAGGCGGCCGAGGACAGGTTGAATACCCAGCATCGTAAGGAAACCAGCGGAAATCTGAACTCCACGAACGCTTTCCGCGGGTTTTCCAGCTTCCGCCAGATTGAATGGTTTGTCGGTTGCCACGCCCATGGCTTCGAAGTCCCGATTCTGAGACTGGTAATCGAGAAAATTTGCGACGGAGTGTGGATCACGTTGTGATTGTGGTGTCGTTCGGAAAATCTGTACCAGGCGGTCAGCATTGGGATATGGAAGCGGTCGCACCAGGACTGCCTGGAGCGCGCTGAACATGGAAGTGTTTACCCCAACCCCAAGAGCGATCGTGAACACCGCAACGGCGGTAAAACCTGGGGTTTTAAACATTTGCCGGACTGCGATCCGCAGATCACGCGCAAGGTTCTCCAGCCAATTCACACCACGCTGCTCCCGGCAGTTTTCCTTAATCGATTCTTTCCAGCCGAATTGCCGCAGGGCAGAAAACCGAGCTTCTTCAGGATTCATTCCCTCGCGAATTTTATCCTGCGTACGCATTTCAAGGTGAGCTCGGATCTCTTCCTCCATCTCCGCATCCAGCGTCCCCTTTTGAGTCAGAGCTCGCAATCGGTTCCGAATTATTTGAAGTATGTTCATGCGGATTGCATCACCTGCCGGATTGCCAGACACATCCGCTCCCATCCAACGTTCTCGACTTCGAGCTGTTTGCGGCCGGCCTTGGTGAGGCGATAATATTTGGCCCGTCGATTGTTTTCAGACTGCCCCCATTCGGATTCGATCCAGCCTTGATCCTGCAATCGGTAAAGCGCCGGATAGAGCGATCCCTCTCCTACGCTTAAGACCTCGTCGGAGAGCTGTTGAATGCGCTGGCATATTCCGAATCCGTGAATTGGTTCTCGCTGCAGAACTTTTAAAATGAGCATGTCCAACGTCCCCTGCAGTAATTCTGTTTTTTGCATGATAGTCTATCTATCGAATGTCGATAGGAACGTTTTTAGGCCCACTCCTATCGAATGTCAATGGGAACCTTTCTCACCCTTTCATGCGAAAGGCTTTTACCGCTTTGACTCCGTTATCGACACACAACAGAGCTGGACAGGTTGGCGCCCTGCGGAATTCAGTGGCTGCAGGAACCGCAAACTATCCCCAGCTAATCCTTTGATTGCTATTATAGCGTCTCATTCGATATTATATAAGCTGTTGATGCAAACGATATGATTTCCAATCCGACCGGCAGTGGCATCCGCGAAATTGAATCCGACATCCCCGCCCACTTTCAGGGTCGCATTCGGCGTTCGGGCAGCTCCTTCTTTTACAAATGCGGGCTTGGGGTCGTTGCGGCAACCATGGTAATCCTGCCACTCATATACGTTGGTTTTATCGCTCTTGCAGGCTGGGCGACTTATTTTCACGCCGTGCATAATTTTCATCCGATCATGAATTTTGGCGGAACCGGCGGTATCCGGCTTTCCATCGCTAAATTTGCTTTTTACATAACACCTTTATTTGCCGGAGTGGTGCTTGTGCTGTTTATGATAAAGCCTCTTTTTGCAAAACGCGGACCAAAGCCGCAATCCTACTCGCTGAATCCTGAATCCGAACCGCTTCTTTATTCATTCATTGCAAAAGTGTGCGAAGCAGTGGGCGCACCGTTTCCTGTAAGGGTGGATCTCAACTGCCAATTGAACGCCTCCGCGCATTTTCGCCGCGGGTTTTTCAGTTTTTTGGGAAACGATCTCGTTCTCACTATTGGTTTGCCGCTCGTGGCTGGTCTTAACACACGCGAATTCGCGGGCGTCCTGGCACATGAATTCGGTCATTTCACTCAGGGCTTCGGAATGCGGCTTACGTATGTGATTCGGTCGATCAACTTCTGGTTCGCCCGGGTGGTTTATGAACGAGATTCCTGGGATGTCACCCTTGAGGAATTTGCCCAGGACGCGGAGGATTGGCGAATCGCGATTGTCGTTGGCGTAGCGCGGCTGGGGGTCTGGACTTCCCGCCGCATTCTCGAACTGCTTATGCTCGGCGGTCACGTTATCAGCGGCTTCATGCTCCGGCAAATGGAATACGATGCTGATCTGTGCGAAATCCGGCTCGCGGGAAGCGATGCTTTCGAATCGACCGTTCGCCGCTTCGCCCTCCTGGGCAAGGCATCAGAAGCATCCTACAAAGAAATGCGCGTTTCGTGGAATTTGAATCGCCGGCTGCCCGACAATTTCCCGGCTTTCATGTTGCAAAAAGCGTCGGAGCTTCCATCGGAATTACAACAAAAACTTCTGGATAGTATCGGTCTCAAGAAATCGGGCCTGATGGATACTCATCCCTCGGATGCCGACCGCATCCGGAGGGCGCGGCTGGCAAATGAACCCGGCATTTTTCTTTTGGAATTGCCAGCGAGAGATCTATTTCAAAACTTCCAGGCACCAGCCCGATTCGTAACCCTCTTCCATTACACCGATGACCTCGGGCTGCCCGTTACGGAAGGCGGGCTAAACCCAACACCGGCTGGCGGAGTCGCACCCGATGAAAGCGATACTCTTCACGGGTCGCTGGCCGCTTCAGCAGAACATTATTTCCTCGGCTCATTTGATACACTCCCAAATCTACTTCCTGCTTTCTCAGAGCTTGCCCCGCTTCCGGATCTAAATTCCACATTGGAGGCGCTCAGGAACTTCGATTCCCAATTCGATGCAATTCGTGGCTCAGTCCGTGAAGCCTGTAACGAGTTTGATCTCGCCGAACTTCGACGGCGGAGCGCTGAAGCAGCTTATGCCTTGATAGAGGCTAAAATCCAGTTTGAACCGGAGGCGTTTGACCTATCGACTGCTACGCTGGAAGCCGCCTCCAATTCTCGAGCAGAGAGCCTCGCCGCTCAACAAGGGGTACACTCCCGATTGCGAGAGGTCGCTGAAGCCTTGCGCACGCGTCTGCGCCTGGTTTTCAGCCTGCTCGTTACCCCTGTCTCAGCACAGCGAGTGAGCTCTATGTTCCTGGTCAAAGCCCGTGAAATGCTGACCGCTGGGCCATCTGTGGATGGGTTGCTTGCTTCCTGCCGCGAAATCGAACGCGAACAAGCAATCCTCGAAGCTCTCAACGCGGTCTCACCGAAGTCGGAAACACTCGAGGAACGTATTGGAATTTTTGAATCAAAACTAAACGCATGCACCATGGCTTTTGCCAAATTGACCTCGCAATTCGCTGCTCTCGCTCCGCGCACTGAGGGCTCTTTGCAAGTCCCTATTCGTGGTGACCTCTCGCAAATTCTAAAAAAAGCGCAACAAACTGCTGAGCGAATCCACAAATTCCGCCACGCTTTTTTCAATGCTGTCGCGACCGCAGCCCAAAGAATTCAGGCTGACGTGGAAATGTCTTGAAATCGTGAGCTCGCATCGGCTGCCCCGTTCATTTAAAATTCTCGCCGGCAAATTGCCGTTCCAGATTAATCGAACCAACATGAATGCTTTTTCAAGCCGACTCTGGCGTATCAGCCCCGTTATCCCATTGGTTATTTTATCTTCGGCCAGCTCTTTTTCGGCCGGCTCGGACTCGAACCCCGCGCACATGGATGCACACTCCGAAAAACCTCTAGCCTGGCCAGGCGGCATTATTCCCTACGACACTTCAAAACTCTCGGAGGACCAGGCCACAATTGCAAAAGAGGCGATGAATCTCTGGGTGGACACCGGTGCCGCTATTAAATTCATCCCGCACACAAGCGAACCTGAATACATCAATTTTACCGGGAAAACCGATGCCGGCAACAACACCACTCGCAACGGTTTCCGGAAAGGAGCTCACATCGACATTAACATCACTGCCTTCTGGTGGCGTCAGGGACCATGGATGCCCGCTCACGAACTCGGCCACGTCCTCGGTTTCGTGCACGAACATCAGCGTTGGGACCGCGACACCTACGTGACCATTCATTATGAAAACATAAAACCTGGCCGGGAATCCGACTATGACTGGATTCCAAAGACGAACTGGATCGTGAATACACCCGCTTACGATTACAAATCCATCATGCATTACCGAACCTGTTGGACCTCCAAATGCGAATCGGAATGCAAAGATGGGGTGGGTACAAGTCCCTGCGCGGTCATCGATCCCGTCGGAAACGAATTCGATGCCGTCATCGGTCAATGGACCGACAATCACATCAGTACAATCGACGCAGAAAAAGCCCGGATCGTTTACGGCTTAAAGCCAAAATAATCCTCGAAGGATCGATCGCGCGGCGCGAACCATCCATAACTCGTAGCAGCCGACGTCAGGAGGCTCATTCTGATACGTCCTCACACCGAGATGCGTAAAATGACATCCCGCGCAACTCCGTTTCTATCGCACTTCAATTCCGAGCGTTTCAATCAGGGCCTGACGTTCAACTCTCGATCTCGCTACTTGGTCAGGGAATTCAAAGCCAGGCCCGGATCACTTTTCTTGGCGCTTCCAACAAACCGCGCGGCGGCCGAGTCTCCAGCAACCTCGATGTTTGGACATCCTTGACTACGAACACCAGCGCCGCTGAGTGCTACCAATGGATCGAAAATAATCTCCTGCAATCTCCTCAACGTTTCTATCGCGCCTTGATCCTTCCTTGAGTGTTGCCAATGGCGATTAGGTTTTCGCGGGTGCGAAAATAGAGAATACCGTTTGATAGGGCCGGAGTAGCCATGCAAGTCTCATCCAGCGTGTTGTTTGCAGCCAGCGTGAATTTATCTTCTGCTGGCACGACATAGACATTCCCGACTTCACTGACAAAGAAAAGGTTCTTTCCGTCAGAAACGGGCGAAGCGGTGAAACCTTCACCTTTAGTACTCAGCCGTTCGCTATAATGAATCGTTCCAGTTCGCGCATCAAAGCAGGTCAGTACACCTTGATCCGCGCAACCATAAAGATTTCCCCCAACCACGATCGGCGTCTGCATGTAATTTCCCTGTCGCGCATGCGCCCAGACAATGGCGGCGTTCGTTGCTCCAATTTCAGGCGGCGTAATGTCGTCTTTCGCGGTCAACCGGATTGCTCGGATTGGACGAGAATTGCCATGAGCACTCGTGATGTAGGCCAGATCACCCGAAAGAATTGGGGTAGGAACCGGGATGTCCCCTCCTCCCGCAAGTTTCCAAATTTGTGTCCCGGTTTTGAAATCGTACGCGCCGATATGATGCCAGCCATGTACCAAAACCTGGCTTTCTCCGTTGACCTTGGCAACAGTCGGACTCCCCCATGTCGGCACATCTTGCCTCGGAGTGCGCCAGACTTCCTTTCCATCGTCCAAATTGAAAGCCGCCAGAAATGAATTTGTCTGCACGTCACAGAGCACAATCACCCGCCCCTGATCGATCACTGGCGAACTTGCAAATCCCCATTGGGCAGTCGGCACCTGATAGTATCCGGAGTCCATCGGACCGAGATCCTTTTTCCAGAGCAACTCTCCTGACATATCGAAACAAAACAATCCTTCGGATCCAAAAATGGCGGCGATGTGTCTCCCATCGGTGGCTGGAGTGGAGTTGAGGTGGCTTGCTTTGGTATGCCGCTTTACTCTGGGAATTCCTTCGTAACCAGCTTTATCCCAGACA
>JAQGOX010000068.1 GCA_028293365.1 Verrucomicrobiales bacterium
TCGCGAAAGATGGATTGATTTGCAATATCGCCAGTGAGCTGGAGTTTTATCTTTTCAATACTACTTACCACGAGGCTTTTACTTCGGAGTATCGCAACCTAAAGCCAGCGAGCGATTACCGCATCGATTACCACACGATGCAGCCTGCTCAGGAAGAAACCCTCTTCCGCGCCGTCCGCAATTTTATGCTCGATGCCCGCATCCCGGTGGAGTCGAGTAAAGGCGAATGGGGTTGTGGTCAGCACGAGATCAATTTTGTTTACGATCGTCCCCTTGAAATGGCCGACATGCACGTTGTCTTCAAGCAGGGAGTCAAGGAAATCGCCGCGCAACAAGGACGCAGTATCACCTTCATGCCGAAGTACTCGGCCAAAGATGCCGGGAATAGCTGCCACATTCACACCAGTATTTGGCGTGGAGATAAAAATCTTTTCTGGGATGCCCGGGCCAAAGGTCCTTCCAAAATGTTTCGCCAGTTTCTGGGCGGGCTAATGAAGTATGCCCCGGAGCTTTGCCTTTTCTTCGCTCCGACCATCAATGCGTACAAGCGTTACCAGGCGGGCAGTTGGGCTCCGACGAAAATGGCCTGGGCCTACGACAACCGCACGGCTGGTTTCCGCGTCGTCGGTCACGGCAAATCGTTCCGCATTGAAAACCGCATGCCCGGCGCCGATGCCAATCCCTATCTCGCGTTCGCCGCCACGCTGCTCGCTGGCATGGCCGGTGTTCGCGAGAATTTGGATTGCGGCGACGTCTACGTCGGCAACGCCTACATAGACGAGAAATTGCCTGCCCTCCCACACAGCCTCCATCAAGCCGCAGAACTACTTGCCGGGAGCAAACTCGCCAAAGACGGTTTAGGCGCTGAAGTAGTCGAATTCTACGTCCACACCGCCCGGCTCGAAGCTTTTGCCTTCGATAACGCCGTCACTGACTGGGAACGCATCCGCTATTTCGAGCGAATTTGAAGCTCACTGTGGTAGTGGTCTGCGCAATCAATCGATAATACGGTTTGCCGCGTTAGATTCGTCCGCGCACGCCGCGACTGCTTTCTCGCTCTTTGGATTTGACACTACGGGCCCCAGCAGAGACGTTTGCGGGAGAATCACCGTCGTTCCCATGACCTTAATGTTTTGTTATAGGTTGGAAAAAGCCGGGATAATTTCCCGTCGAAATGGGCTTACTAAGCTTAAGGGGTTTTAGATAATGGAAACGCTAAAGCTCGACTCTGGATTGGCTAGACTCCTCGACTGGGCTCGTTCGCAACGTGCCTCAGATCTTCATGGCCGCCCAAATCGGGAATTCTGTGTTCGCATTGATGGTCGATTGGCCCGCGTTCCGGCGGGGATCAGCCAGATTCCCGGTCAAGCGGAAATCGAACGGCTCCTGTCGGAAGGCTTTTCGGCAGAGGTTTGCGAACAGATTCGATCAGCGCGGGAGTTCGACTGGAGCTTTTATCACGGAGAACACCGCTATCGAGCCAACGCAAGCAAGCAGAAAGGTTTTCAAAGTTTCTCCTTTCGGCATGTTCCCCAGCAGCGCCAGCGGCTGGCTGACTTGAATCTCCCCAATTCGCTCAAATGCCTTATGGAGCAGCCTCGGGGCCTGATTCTGGCAACCGGTCCAACGGGGCAGGGCAAGAGCACCACGTTGCGCGCGCTTATCGAAGAAATCAATCAAACCAAAGCGCTCCGGATCATCACCATTGAAGATCCGATCGAACATGTTTTTCAAGAGGCTCACTGCGAATTTGAACAGCGCGAGGTTGGCATCGATACCGCCTCTTTCGAAGACGGTATACGCAATGCCATGCGGCAGGATCCGAACATCATTTTCGTCGGCGAAATTCGTGATCGCGCCAGTATTTTCGCCGCGATGCAAGCCGCTGAAACCGGCCATCTCGTTCTGACTACCCTCCACGCGGACTCTGTTCCCCAGGCAATCGGTAGAATACGGGAGTTTTATCCCACGTCCGAGCAAAACAATGTTAGCAGCCTCCTCGCTCGAAATTTAAGCGCCGTCGTCTGCCAGCGCCTGCTGCCAAACACTCAAGGCACTCGAACTCCCTGCCTTGAAGTGATGAAACGGGATTTCGGAACCCAGGAAGCGATCCAAACGAATAACCTGCAACTTCTCGGCGGAATCATCGAGGCCGCCGTAGGGCAGGGGATGCACAGTTTTGATCAGTACCTTTACGAGTTGCTCGCCGCAGGCGCGATAACGGAAGAAACCGCGCGACAATACGCGGTGAATCGGCATCGCCTCATCATGATGCTGCGAGGGATCTTTACTACTACACCCATCCTCGTATTGGATCGCTAACATGCTCGTCATTTTCCGCATCATTTTTACATCCGCGTTGCTTTATACTTTAAATAGGGCGCGCATCTCCGGTACGGCCGAACTCCCTTACGACGACATGACGGGCTCAGTTTATCTGATCGTCGCCGTTGTTCTCGGCATTGCTTGCGCTTGTGTTTGGGCGCCGTATCTCGGCGCAAAAGTAGCCGACCCACTTACGGGGGGCCTCGTGGAGAGTCAGCATATCGAGCGTTCCCGGTTGGTGCTCAAGCTCATCCACTGGGCCGAACACCGCGGGATGCGACGACTTGCCGTTTTGTTTTGTTTTATCGAGGGCGTCCGTTATCCCTGGCTTCCGTCGGCTTTCGTGCTCGGTCTAAAAAATGCGCGGCCCGGGAGTTGGCTGGAAAAAGTGTTCGCCCGTGAGGTCTATCGCTTCAACAAT
>JAQGOX010000799.1 GCA_028293365.1 Verrucomicrobiales bacterium
GCCCAACTTCGGGAACGCCATCACCAAGCTCGCAGATGCCCAAGCCGCACTCAGAACCACGAGGGTTGCCCTCGCTGTGGAGAAATATCATTTAAAAACAGGCCAACTTCCGGAGAACCTCCAATCATTGATTCCCGACTATCTGAAAGTAATGCCTCTTGACCCGGCAACCGAAAAACCATTTCGTTATGTTGAAGGCACCAACGGTTATTTGATCCAAAGCGATCTGACGAAAACACACCAACCGATAATGCGCATATCCTCAAGAAGCGGCGCCAATCAGACTGAGACAATAGCTTTTACAGTCGACCGTCGCGCAAAGTGACGTAACCCGGACAATCCTTCAGAACGCCTCAAATCAGCACTGAAATATCGTTTTGGAGGGGAATCGGCACGAAAAAAGCTTCACGAGTTGATAGAGACGTACTTGTGTGCAAAAATGCGAAGTTCCAATCTGCCTAAGGCGCGGATTCAAATACGTTTTTGGAATGAATGTTTGACCGACCGTTTCGGTCAAATGAAGCGCAACGGCAGGATTCCTAATGACACTGAAAGACATTTTAGTCCGAAAATCGCTACTGACTTCCGATCAAATGGAAGAAGCGCAAAAACTGCAGGCAAGTGAAGGACTGCGTTTTGACCGCGCTGTAATTCAACTCGGCTATATGTCGGAGCTGCAAATGCTCGAATTGATGTCGAAGCAGTTGCACCTCCCGCTGGTAAACCTGGAAAAGTTGGAAATTACACCCGAAACGTTGCGGGCGCTTCCACCCAAAATCGTCTATCGGAAGAGATTGTTCCCCATCGCACGATTCAATGGAACTTTGCGTATAGCCACCAGTGACGCGTTCGATCTGTATGCGCTCGACGATCTGCATGTCCTGACTGGGCTGAATATACAGCCAGTCCTCGCTCCGAGTGAAGACATTGAGAAGCTCATCAAACTTCACTACGGTCTCGGAGGCGACACCCTCGACGAAATGGTGGGCGGCGACGAAGTCTCCGTGACTGGAAACGGCGCGGAAGGTACCGAGGACCTGCTCGAAATGGCGCAGGAGGCAAGCGTCATTCGTCTGGTTAACGAAATTATACTTGAGGCCGTCAAAGAACGGGCGAGTGACATCCATTTAGAGCCCTACGAGCATGAAATGTCGATCCGCTATCGCATTGACGGCGTATTGCAGGAAGCCTCAGTCCCTCCGCAGATGCATCGATTTCAGGCGGCGATCATCAGCCGTGTCAAAATTCTGGCCAATTTGAATATCGCCGAACGGCGAATTCCTCAGGACGGCCGCATCAAATTTCAGGTCGGTGGACGCCAGATTGACGTTCGCGTGAGCGTCATCCCAATGCTTTATGGGGAAGGCGTGGTCATGCGTCTGCTCGATAAATCGAATGTTCTTTTCACCCTGCCCGAACTCGGAATGGATGAAGGAACCTTTAGTATCTTCAAAGGTCTGATTGAGCGGCCGCATGGAATTTTCCTGGTGACGGGGCCGACCGGCTCCGGAAAAACGACCACATTGTACGCCGCCCTTAATGCGCTGGTTGGGCCTAATATCAAGGTTCTGACCGTGGAAGATCCAGTCGAATATCATCTCCAGGGGGTCAACCAGATTCCTGTGAACCATCAGGTGGGAATGACCTTCGAAAAGGGGCTCCGCGCGATCCTTCGTCACGATCCTGACGTGGTAATGATCGGGGAAATTCGTGATCTGGAAACCGCACGCGCTGCGATTCAGGCCGCGTTAACAGGGCATCTTGTATTGTCAACGCTGCACACGAATGATGCCGCATCCGCTCCGATGCGCTTAATTGACATGGGGATTGAACCCTATCTGGTCGCAAGCACGCTCATCGGGAGCATGGCTCAGCGGCTGGTTCGCCGTATTTGTCCTAAATGCAAAGTCGCCCATGAACCGGACCGCAGTTCCCTGCCTCGCGACTTCGAGATGGCGGAAGGTGAATTATTGCACAAAGGCGCTGGCTGTCCGCATTGCAGAAATACAGGCTTCCGCGGGCGAACCGGACTTTACGAATTGATGGTCATGAACGATGAAATCGGCGCGAAGATTATTGATCGGGCACCGTCAAATGAAATCGGCGCCGTTGCCCGAGCCTCGGGCCTTCGACTCCTCCGCGATGATGGCTGGGTAAAAGTACGCCAGGGCATGACGACTCCAGATGAAGTCGTAACCTGCACTGCACTTTAATCAGTTAAGACGCAGTCCGCGAAGCCATGCGCACTTAATGCGCACTCTCTGGTGAAGCTGCATAACGCCTAAATATTCCTCACGGGTGCAAAGTAAGTTTGCTGCCTTGCTTATTCAGTGAGCAGCTAAATTGCCTACAGAGGGTGGCTGGCATTCCAACACCCTTGGCCAGAAGTGGATGGCCTGGATTTCTGGCTGCTGGCATGAAACACGCTTTATGCTGAAGTCCAAGGTGGCTTATGCAAAAGAGAATTTTACTGGCTGACGATGATCAAGGTATTCGCCAGGCACTGGCTCGGGTTTTGGAGTCGGAACATTACGAAATCATCACCGCCAAAACGGGCCGCCAGGCTGCGGAGGTCTGTCTCATCTATCCATTGGACCTGGTATTGCTCGACCTAAATATGCCCGACAAGGATGGGTGGGAAGCGTTCTGTTTGATAAAGACGATCCGTCCGCGATTACCTGTTTTTGTTCTGACCGCCCGGCCTAATCAGCTTGAAAAGGCGGTCGAGATGGGCGTCAATGCGCTCATGGAGAAGCCGCTCGATTTCCATCAATTACTCAAAACGATTCGCGAAGTCATCGAAAAATCCACTGAAGGAGGCGTTACAGCCTCGGGAACAAAGCCGGAGCGGTTCTACTATCAGCCATCACCTACTGAAAAAGATTGAGTAATACGCCATAAATACTCGTCAAGCATTGCGGGGTGCAGCAACTTTTGATTGTCTGAACACACTCCTGACCAAGGAATCGATAAAAAACTATGGTTGCCGATCTTCGCGTAATGACAGTCTTCGATATGGCCACGACTCATCCTGCCTTCTTTTTCCAAGCGGAATAAACCAAGATTCAGTTCCTGAGTAACCGTACGTATTATGGATCAACCACCGAAGAGCACCATCCGATTGGACGCCCCCAGAAATCCCGACCATCAGAAGCGCGCGGGTCGCTGGCCGTGGGTATTAGCCGGATTAATAATTGCGGCAGGCATTGGTGCATTTTTTCTGCATCGGCAAAAACCCAAAACGCAACCGACGGGCGGGAAACCGGGCGGAGGGGCGCCCACCCTGATGGTTAGCACCGCCGTCGCGCGAAAGGGCGATATCGGGGTATTCGTCAACGCTTTGGGCGTCGTAACACCGGTAAACACCGTGGCTGTGAAGAGTCGAGTGGACGGCCAGATCGTGAAGATCAATTACGAAGAAGGACAATTGGTTCACCAGGGAGACTCGCTTCTGGAAATTGATTCCGGACCTTATCGCGCGGCCTTAACCCAAGCCGAAGGACAGTTCGCACGGGATAGCGCTCTCCTCGAGAACGCAAAACTGGATCTCGACCGTTACAAGGAAGCACTTGCCAAGAACGCGATCCCAAAACAACAACTCGACACGCAAATGTCCGCGGTCCATCAGTACGAGGGTGCTGTCAAACTTGACGAGGGGCAGATCGAAAACGCGAAGGTCCAGCTAGCCTACTGCCATATTGTCGCGCCGATCACCGGACGGGTTGGGCTGCGCCAGGTGGACGCTGGCAATATTATTCATGCAAACGATACGAGTCCGCTAGTCGTTATTACACAACTCCAACCCATCACAGTCGTCTTCAGTGTGGCGGAGGATAACCTGCCTCAAATCCAGCAGCAGATGCGACAGGCCAAAAAGCTGGCTGTGAACGCTTTCGATCGCGCTCAACTGAAAAAGATTGCAATGGGCGCACTGCAGACCATGGATAATCAAATTGATACGACGACGGGCACAGTAAAACTCAAAGCCCTTTTCCCGAATGAAGACGAATCGCTTTTCCCGAATCAGTTCGTCAACGCCCAACTTTTGGTCGACACCCACCATGACGTAACGCTCGTGCCGAATCCAGTGCTCCAAAGAAACGCGCAAGGCCCATTTGTTTACTTATTGAAGCCTGACCAAACCGTCACTGTGAATCCAGTCGCCCTCGGAACTACGGATGGCATCGTCTCGGAGGTAAAGGGCCTGGAGCCGGGCGCTCTGGTCGTGTCTGACAATTTTAATCGTTTGAACGACGGAATGAAAGTAACCGTCCGGCCTGCATCCAATCCCAACGATGCGTCGAAAAAGAAAGGACCGCATTGAGTCCGTCCCGTCCATTTATTCTGCGACCCGTTGCGACTTCGTTGTTGATGCTGGCAATCGTACTGTCAGGTATCGTTGCTTATCGACAGTTGCCGGTCTCGGCACTGCCGCAAGTGGATTATCCGACCATACAAGTCGTAACGTTTTACCCGGGTGCCAGCCCTGATGTAACGGCCTCGGCAATCACCGCGCCTCTCGAGAGGCAGTTTGGGCAGTTGCCGGGGTTGAACCAGATGACTTCCATCAGCTCTGGAGGCAGTTCGATCATCACTTTGCAATTCTCGCTGACCCTTAATATCGATGTCGCAGAACAGGAAGTGCAGGCCGCAATCAATGCGGCTCAAACCTATCTTCCGAGCGGTTTGCCATCTCCTCCAATTTACACCAAATCGAATCCAGCCGACGCCCCGATCATGACGCTGGCCCTCACTTCCACGACACTTCCGCTCGCGCAAGTCGAGGATTTCGCGGACACGCGACTGGCGCAAAAAATCTCCCAGTTGCCAGGAGTGGGTCTCGTGAATATTAGCGGCGGCCAGAAGCCGGCGGTGCGCGTTCAGGCAAATC
>JAQGOX010000812.1 GCA_028293365.1 Verrucomicrobiales bacterium
CTCGCCCATATAGAAGCGCATATCGATTTTCCGGACGAAGACATTGCGCCGGACACTCGTCATCAATTAATCGCCCGACTGGAATTCGCTGCGAACTTCGTGAACGAACTACTGCGCACTGCCACAGAAGGCAGAATTCTGCGAAACGGGATTCGAGCAGCCATTATCGGACGCCCAAATTCCGGGAAATCCAGTTTGCTCAACCAATTGCTCGGTCACGACCGCGCTATTGTCTCACCCATCCCAGGCACCACACGAGACACCATCGAGGAGACGGCCAATATTCGCGGAATCCCCGTAATCTTCATCGACACCGCCGGGATGCGCGAAACCGCGGATCAAATCGAAATCGAAGGCATTCGACGCAGCCGTGAGAGTTTGGAACGGGCCGAACTCGTGCTCCACATACTCGATGCCTCCGAGGAGATCCACTTCGATGACCAAAAGTTTCTCTGCGAAACGATAAAGGCACGCAGAATCGTGGTTTACAACAAAACCGACCTTCCTCGAAAGCTAACCAGCGACATAACCGCAAACCCTGCGATCGAAATTTCCTGCACCACCGGCCAAGGAATCGAGGCGTTGAAAGATCGCATCCGCGACACCGTATGGACTGGCAGCGTACAGCCGGAAATGGTCGAAGTAATGATCAATTCCCGGCACCAGGCGGCGCTGCAAAGAGCGCGTGAATCGTTATCACACACAATCGAAGCAATGAAGTCGGAGCTTTCACTTGAACTCGTTGCCATGGATCTGCGCATGGCGGCAAACGCAGTCGGTGAAGTTGTCGGAAAAACCACTACCGAAGACCTTTTGGATGCGATCTTCAGTCAGTTCTGCATCGGGAAATAATCATGAAAATCCAAAACATTATCAGACTCGCGCTATGCCTGCTCTGCGTCGCCGCTCCGAAAGTATTTGGATATGATCGGCGCACCGCTTATTCCCCACAGTCAGCAGAGGGCTGGCAAATACTTGTAAACAACCAGGTGCTGTTACCCGAGCACGAACATCTCTGGAAATACACTCTCGAACTATTGCACGCTCAATTACAACAGATCATTCGCGCGGTGCCAGCGGAACCACTGTCGAAACTGCGGCAAATTCCGATTTGGGTTGAACTCGCACATCCGCGACACCCCTGCATGTGCTATCACGAATCGCCAGATTGGCTGCGTGAACATGATATGAATCCGGAAAAAGCCGGAGCCGTCGAGTTGGCCAATTGTCAAAACTTTTTAAAATGGACAATCGACCAACCCTGGATGGTCCTGCACGAACTCGCACACGGCTACCACCATCGCTTTCTCACGAACGACGCCGAAGCTATCGAACAGGCATACCAGCATGCCGTTGCTGGTAAAGCGTATGAATCAGTTTTACGAATCAGCGGAAGAAAAGAAAAAGCCTACGCACTAAACAACGCAAAAGAATATTTCGCCGAAGGCTCTGAAGCATTTTTCGGCACGAACGATTTCTACCCATTCGTCCGTCCGGAATTAAAAATTCACGATCCGGAACTGTTCGAACTGCTGAAGCGTCTTTGGAAGGCGCCTTAAGCACTCAATCTAGCGCAAATGCAGGAGGAAAATCGCATTGCTTTACCGTAACATCAGTTTCTGGCAGAGTTAAGCTATGACGCAACTTGCGCGCAAGCTTGATGAACGATTCCAAAAGATGGATCCAGAAACACTGTGTTTGCTCGAAGGAGCTATCTTGAGTCTGGTAGCGGCTGCGGAGAACGGGAAAGAAGCGTCCCGGGAAGTTTTAGGATCATCACCTATAAAACAGCAATATCGTTTGCCCGGGTACAGCCTTGGAATCCGTGCAGGCGTTGACCCAACCAAACTTGCCCATGCAGCGGATGAAGAATAATACGAACTAGCCCACTGTCATGGTCATAATTGATGCCAATCTTCTGATTTACGCGATTAATATCGATTCGCCATTTTACGTAAAATCCAAACTGTGGTTGGAAACCACCCTAAGCGGTGCCCAAGGCAAGGTAATGATGCCCTGGTTGACTATCGTCGCTTTCGTACGCGTCGCGACCCATCCCAGGATTTTGGCGAACCCATTACGGCTATCGGAAGCACTAAACCTAATCAACGAATGGTTATCTCTCCCGTCAGTCGAAATCCTGCACCCGACTGCCCACCATGCACGATATTTTGCGGCGATGTGCGAGAGTTCGAACGCAAAAACTAATCTCGTAACCGACGCTCATTTGGCTGCACTTGCGATCGAAAATAATTTTCTACTGGCCTCATGCGACTCAGATTTTGCGAAATTCCCTGGTCTGCGATGGATCAATCCGGTTGCTGAATAACCCGTCAACTCAAACAACCTGACTATGTCGCATAAATTCTTCGTTCAATCGTGCATAAGCAGCGCCTTTTGAGATCAGCTCCTCATGCGTACCTCGTTCCAAAACCTCCCCATGGCCGAGCACGAGAATCAGGTTCGCGTGCCGGATTGTAGAAAGCCGATGGGCAATGACGAATGACGTTCGTTGTTCGAACAGTTTTTCAAGCGCATGCTGCAGAACTTTTTCCGTCTGTTGATCGACTGCGCTGGTTGCTTCGTCCAAAATCAATATCTTTGGTCTCGCCACCATGGCGCGTGTGAAAGTCAGCAACTGACGTTGTCCCGCGCTAAAATTACCACCGCGCTCACTGACCGCTGTGTCGTATCCATTTTGCAGCCCGAGAATCATCTCATGCGTTCCAAGCATCCGCGCGGATTCGATCACTTCTTCATTACTCGCGCCAGGTTTCCCGAATTTCAAATTCTCCATCACGGCCCCGCTAAAGAGAAAGTTCTCTTGTGTAACGATCCCTATCTGACTTCTCAGCGAAGCCATCGTGCTTGCACCCAAATCGAAGCCATCCAATAGGATCCTTCCCTTCTGCGGCTCATAAAATCGCGCCAGCAAACTAATAATACTGGTTTTCCCAGAACCGGTCGCGCCGACGAGTGCGATGGTCTCGCCCGCCCGCGCTTCGAAACTTACATTTTTGAGTACCCATTCGTTGTCTGGAGTCGAATCGTAACGGAACCAAACTCCCTCAAATTTCACATCACCTCGCAATTCCGGCAGTGTCCCCGCCAGTGGACGATCCTGGATTTGCGGATCAGTATCCAACAATTGGAAAATACGTTCGGCGCTTGCGGCCGTCGAAAGCAGCGCGTTGTAAAGGTCGCCCATCGTTTGGATCGGTCCGAAAAACATTCCGAGGTACATTACAAAGGCCGCAAGCTGCCCCACGGAAATCTCTCGATGCATCACCAATTGGCTGCCGTAGCCGAGGATGATCGCCGTGCCGATGCCTGAGACCAAACCCACAAATGGCATATAGGTGTGGAACACGCGGGCGGCCGTCAACGCTCGATCCGCGTACACTTCATGCAAATCGATGAACCGCGATAAGTTCTCTTCTTCGCGCGAATACGCCTGCACCACGCGGACTCCGGAAATGTTTTCTGCCAATGCCCCCGTGATGCGCGATGACGTTTCGCGCATCCGCCGGTAGGCGGCCATCGCATTTTTCTGGAACCAGCGGGTCGCGAAAGCCAGGGGCGGAATGACCACGCTCACCGCCAGGCAAAGGCGCCAGTCATAACCGAGCAGAATCGCGATCACGCCAATGAGTGTCAGCGCACTGGAAAGCAACTGATTCGCACCCCAGGTCAGGATGCGATCGAGCGATTCGATATCGCTATCCGCGCGGCTGATAATTCGGCCTTGATGCGTCTTATCAAAATAATTCAGCGAGAGTCGCTGAATATGTTCGAAGACATGCAGGCGCAAGTCATTCATCGCCCCCTGCCCTACCGTCACCGCGGTTTTCACCTGCACTACCGAGAGCAGCCAGCCCAGCAAGAGATTCAGTAGGTAGATCCCGCTGACCACCATAATCCCGTGAAACGCAACTTCCGCGCTGATTCCCCCAGAAAGATAGCGATCAATCCCAAGTTGAATAAATTTAGGCCCAAGCAACTGAGATGCGGTCGCAAGCAAGGTGAAAACGAGATTCAGAACGAACGTTCGACGGTAAGGTCTTACGTATCGATAAAGCCTCGAAAAAAGGCTCTTCGTCATTCGCGCCTGCGTGAACGCCTCCTCAATTAAAATATCATCTTCGCCAGCCATGATTATTACCGAACTGAGGTTTCCAGCGTTTCTTCCAGGCCAAAAAGACTTTGATAAATACCTGGCTGCGCCGCGAGTTCCGCATGCCTCCCCTGTTGAACCACACGTCCCCGATCAAGCACGATAATTTGATGTGCGTGCTGAACAGTCGATAACCGATGCGCGATGATGAACGTGGTTCGTCCCTTGTACAATTCGCGCAATGCCTCCTGGATCAACCGCTCCGTTCGTGAATCAACGCTCGCCGTGGCATCATCCATAATGATGATTCGTGGATCGGTTACAAATGCGCGTGCGATCGCGAGCCGCTGCTTCTGCCCCCCGCTCAACGTCACCCCGCGTTCCCCGATCATCGTGTTATAGCCATTTGCCAATTCGGAAATAAACTCATGTGCCTGGGCCGCGCGCGCGCAACGCTCGATCTCTTCGCGGGAAGCATCTGGCCGGCCAAAGGCAATATTCTCCGCGACGGAGGCGCTAAACAGAAATGTTTCCTGAAAAATCACCGCGATATGGCTTCGCAATTCATTCAGT
>JAQGOX010000815.1 GCA_028293365.1 Verrucomicrobiales bacterium
GATTTGCATAAATGCCGCGCGCGGTCTCAAACAAATCATCGGTATTAAGCACAAGTGAAACGGTTGGAATCGCTCTCAATCCTTTTAGAAGGTCTTCTTTGTAGCGCGGGGCAAGTGCGATCTCCGGATCCATTTCATAATCTGCCTGGACTGGTTTTCCGTTGTTCATTCCCCAATTCGTCGGAAACCCGCCGCCCCTTTGCTCGGCTACTGCTTTGGGAAAGAGATAAGTATGGGTCTGCGCGGCGCCGATTTGTTTACCATTTTTGTAAACAGCCGCATGAAGAATTGTGGAGGTAGAGATTTCGATTATCGTTTTGTTGGAGATGCCAGATTCAATCGTCACCGGCTTGCCGTTCGTCGTGAAATAAATCGTGGATTCTGGCACGTCCGTCTGCATAACCACTTCGATCGGTCGGTCGTACAGCCCGCGGGAAGGGGACACGAGGGAAGCGGCCCGGGCGGGAGAGAGCGGTCCCGCGCAGAGGAGCATTACAGTAAAGCCCCCTCGCAAGACAAAGTTTAGCCCGGCAGTCATGATTCAATTCAAGAGAGTCCTGCACCTAATTTCAAGTGTTGCGACGCATAAAACACACTTGCGCTGTTTAGCGGCAATGGAGCCTGTAGGTCGCGCCGTTGCCTTGGCTGCCACGTCCAGCTCCACAAAGTCCTGTTTGCTCCTTGACCGGACCGCGATCAGAAAATTAAATATCGAAACTTGAAATTCCATTGGCCACCATTGGAGGCCTCGTTGCATATCGATACTTTTAAACAGGAATAGCATGGTCACGTTTCGCCACACGATCCACTGGTTCAGTTTTGCGCTGATCCTCCTCAGTCTTTCTGCCTCGGCCCAATCCCCGACGGGCTACTATCGTTTTCCTGCAATTTATGGCAACACCATCATCTTCACAGCCGAGGGTGACCTCTGGCGTGTGGGCATTAGTGGGGGTGTGGCACAGCGGTTGACCACGCATCCCAGCGCCGAATCGCACGCCGCCATCTCGCCGGACGGTCAGACGCTCGCATTCATCGCCGAATACGAGGGGCCGGCGGAAGTTTACACCATGCCAATCACGGGGGGGCTGCCGACTCGGCGCACGTTTGACGGAACGGGCAAAGCAGTCGCCGGTTGGACGCCCGACGGGCGCGTCCTCTACCGCACCACAACGTTTTCTACGCTGCCGAATTCACAACTCGCAAGCCTCGATCCGAAAACAGGCGACCTCCGCGTGCTGCCTCTGTCTGAGGCGTCTGAAGGGGTGTTCGAGCCTACCGGAAAAACGATTTTCTTCACGCGACTTCCAAAGCAGAGCAGCAGCACCAAACGCTACCAGGGTGGTTGGATCGAAAATCTCTGGCGATTCACTGACGGCGAAGCCGAAGCCGTACCGCTCGCGACCGATTTTCGAGGTACGAGCCGGACACCCATGTGGTGGCAGGGCCGCGTTTATTTTGTCAGCGACCGCGATGGCGCGATGAATCTCTGGTCCATGACACCCGAGGGCGCAGACTTGCGGCAGCTCACCAAGGGCACTGATTATGATATAAAGTCCGCGGCGCAGCAGGGCGGGAGAATTGTTTATTCGCGCGGCGCCGACCTGCACCTCTTCGATATCGGGCAATCCACGGATAAGCTGCTTGACATTACGCTCGCTTCGGATTTTGACCAACAGAGGGAGAAGTGGGTTAAGAAGCCGATGGATTATCTCACTTCCTCACACCTGTCGCCAAATGGGGACCGGCTCGCACTAACCGCACGCGGTCAGGTCTTCGTCGCACCGCTGGAACAGGGACGCTTCGTCGAGGTTCCGAGAAAACATAACGTGCGATACCGGGAGGCCTCATTTCTGCCTGACGGAAAATCATTGCTCGCTCAGTCCGATGAATCAGGCGAAATCGAGTTTTGGAAACTGCCGCCGAATGGGGTCGGTGCGTCGGAGCGGATCACAACCAATGCAACCGTTTTCCGTTTCGCTGCCAGGGCGTCGCCGGACGGCAAACGTCTCGCCTGGACTGACAAGGATTGGAAGCTCTGGGTCTTTGAATTCGAGAACCGCAAGACAATTCTCGTCACCGAAGCCCGGTCCGGTGACCTCTCTCAGTTAACCTGGTCGCCCGACAGCCAATGGCTCGCTTACGTGCAGGATGCTTCAAACGGATATCCACAGATCCATCTCTTCGGTGTCACTGGTGACACGCGCACGGTCATTACCAGCGACCGGGTTGATAGCTACAGCCCGGCCTGGACCCCGGACGGTAAATGGCTTTACTTCCTGAGTGATCGCGAGATCCGCTCACTTGTGGAGAGTCCCTGGGGACCGAGGGAGCCCGAACCCTTTTTCACGGAAACGACGAAGATTTATGCGTTCGCGTTGAAGCGAGGTCTGCACTGGCCATTCACGCCAAAGAACGAATTGCAGTCAGACGAAGAGGATAAAGATGGCAAAGGTGAAAAACCCAAAAAAGAGGATGCCGGGAAAGAGAAAGATGAGAATAAAGCGAAGAAAGAAACCCAGTCTACCGAAACCAATAAGGTCGTCGGCGTGACGGTGAACATCGAACTCGACGACCTGGAGGCGCGTCTGTACGAAGTGCCAGTTCCAGCCGGCAATTACGGCAATCTCCGGGTGACCGCGAAACACCTCTTATGGACCGAGAGTGACCTCGGTTTTGGCGCAAAAACACACCTCAAACAGTTGGAGATCACCCGGAAAGATCCAAAACCGAAGACGCTGGTCGAGGAAATCAGCAGCTATGAACCATCAGGTGACGGCAAGAAATTGCTCATCCGCAAAGGCGATAATTTTTACGTCATTGCCAGCGATTCGAGCGCGCCCGCGAAGCTCGATGACAAATTCGACCTCGGCGGCTGGACCTTCCCGCTCATGCCGCACGAGGAATGGCGCCAGATCTATACCGAATCATGGCGGATGCTGCGTGACTACTTTTACGATCGAAATCTGCATGGCATCGACTGGATTGCCGTCCGAAATAAGTATCTGCCGCTGATCGATCGCGTAAGCGACCGGAACGAACTTAACGATGTTATTTCTGAGATGAGCGGAGAGCTTTCCGCGCTGCATACTTTCGTCCGTTTCGGAGACGAGCGGGAAGGGACGGACCAGATCAAGACCGCGACGCTTGGTGCACGCCTCACGCGCGACTTAACGGCTGGCGGCTGGCGTGTTACTCACATTTACCGCACCGATCCGGATTATCCAGGAGACCTGGCGCCGCTCGCCCGCCCAGGAGTTGATGTGAAGGAGGATTCACTCATAACCGCCATTAATGGCCGGTCCACGCTGAATGTAGACTATCCTGAAATGCTCCTGCGTAACCAGGCGGGCAAGCAGGTGCTGCTCGATCTCAAGCCACCCGGTTCCGAAACCAATCGATTGGTTATTGTGAAGCCCATGAGCGCGAATCAGGAGACCGACCTCCGCTACAACGAGTGGGAATACACGCGGCGGCTCGCAACCGAAAAGCTCAGCACCAACCAAATTGGCTACGTTCATCTCCGTGCCATGGGAAAAGACAACATTGCCGAGTGGGCGCGCGACTTCTATCCCGTCTTCAATCGGCAGGGACTTATCATCGATGTACGTCATAATAATGGCGGAAACATCGACTCATGGATCCTCAGCAAGCTTCTCCGGAAAGCGTGGTTCTACTGGCAGCCGCGTGTCGGCGACCAGACATGGAACATGCAATATGCCTTTCGCGGTCACGTCGTTGTGTTGTGTGATGAGCACACGGCAAGCGACGGTGAAGCGTTCAGCGAGGGCTTTAAGCGGCTGGGCCTGGGCAAGCTTATCGGCACGCGGACGTGGGGAGGCGAAATTTGGCTCAGCGCGCGCCGCTGGCTCGTGGACAGTGGAATGGCAAGCGCCGCGGAAATCGGAGTCTACGGACCGGAAGGCGCCTGGCTCATCGAAGGGCACGGAGTCGATCCAGACATCGTTGTAGATAATCTGCCGCACGCGACTTTCCAAGGGCGCGATGCGCAACTCGAAGCTGCGGTGAAGCATCTACAGGAACTCATCGCAAAGGATCCACGTCCCGTGCCACCCGTGCCGAAGCACCCGGACAAACGGTTTCCGAAGTGATCAGAAGATGACGGATGCACCATGATTTTGAAGAATCGTCTGTCATTTAATCGTCAGGCGTTCTCGTCCGTAGAGCCTGTAACCATCCGGCCATTGAGCTTCCACTTCGACCCAGTGCTCGCCCGGTGGGATGTTCGCGACTTCGCATTTGCCTGAACGGTCGGCAAAACTGGCGTTCGCTCCTTCCACTTCGCAGGCAATTTTAGCCTGAGCCAGAGATCGCTGGGTGGGAGCGGCAATCTGGATGGACACCTGTCCGTTTGTTCCCTGGGTGACTCGCAATTGCAGCTTCGTTTGCGCCGGTTTTTCCGAAAGGGCAGGATGGTTGGTTTCCTGGCCGACAAGCCATGCGAGGGTCGCGAGGCCGCGTGCCTGATTCACAACGACAAACTCAGTTGCCGTATTGAAGCTATCGCCCCATCGATCGTAGAACGGATAGGGATTTTCTTCCGCACCGTCCGGCGGATAAGTGACTTCGCCCAATTCTTTCTGATAATGATGTTGAAACATGAAACCGCCCTGGATATTTCCCAATGGGATGCCAGAGGGCGGCAGGTCCCGCCAGTCATTCATCGCATATTGATGAACGATTTCATGCTGACGTTTCCAGCCGAGGCCAGTGAGATAGGTCACGTTCACCGGATTGCAGCCCCCTTCGTAATTCATATTACTCACGACAGCGTCGAGAAATTCAGTGCGTGGATTCATTAATTCAGGGAAGTCGAGTTGGGCGGCAACTGCCAGATCGAAGGCGCGATCCATGGAAAAGTACCAGCCTGCATTACGGAATTTCTTGTCCGGGTCTGGCCAGGAGGTGGCATAGGCGCTCTCGTGGCTGAAGCGCGCCTGATCTTTCCCGGCGGCAAGAATTTCCGATTCGCATTTCGTTAAGAAATCCGGATCCAACTTGTTCAGCTCGATGCGTCCGCTCCTGGCCCCGAAAGCGAAACTCCGGATGGCACATCCATAGCCTTCGTAGAGCCGCCACCAGGTCCATCGTTTGGTGTCGCGAGAGGTCGGATCGAAGCTTTTCAGGAGGCGGTCCTGAAATGACTTTTGGCCGGTCGCAAGGTAAAGCTCCGCTGCAGCCCAGGCAATTTCATCGTCATGCAAAAACTCATGCCCGTAGTGTGTGATTTGTTGATACGCACCGTCGTTCCCATATTTGGATTGTGCGGTTTCCAGAAATTTCCAGCCGAGCCGCGCTATTTTAAGATACGCGGCAGCAGCTTCGGGAAATTGCTTTTTGAATCGAGGTGAGGAAGCGGTTTGTGCAAGAGCCGCAACGGCGGCGGCAGTCGCCGCGGTGTTTTTGGGAAATACCACCTGGAGATCACCTTTATCGGGGAGGACGTTGTCTTCGTATTCCCGTTCCCGCGGATAGACCAGAAAGTAAAATCCGCCATCGGAATCCTGCAATTTGGCAAGGAAGTCTGCTTCCCATTTCGCCTCCTGCAAAAGATCACTTTTACCATCGCCACTTTCCGGCAAACCAAGGTTATCCAAATCGCCCGCGCCCGGAAATGAATCGGCGGCGAACACCAGATGATGGATCAGCGCCGCGCTGTTGATCGTATATTTGCTGTAATCGCCGGCGTCATGATGCCCGCCGGAGACGTCAATTTTGCCTTGGCGCACGAACGGATACAGACTGGTTTCGATGCTGGAAAGTTTCGGGCCGAATTCCCTTTCCCGCGGGGGCTGATCGCCGGCCATATGTTTGAGAATCGCCTCAGTGGCTTTGAAAGCCGGAGTCGGGACATCTGCCAGCGCAATGTGGCAGGGATCGTGTGTAAATCGTGTGAAGGGCAGGGCATTGGAAGTGCCGCAGCGCTGGTGATATAGACCTAACGCGTAGGCTCGCAAAAATGCCATGGAGGTGCCTTCGTCGATTCGAAACGGGAATGAAGCACCCATCCCGTCGACAGCAAGACGATATTCCCCGGGAATGTTGAAGGCGCTGAAATCAGCCTCTACCACACGTTGGTAGGTCGGGAAATTGAACCCGACTTCCTTGCGGCTTCGCAAATCGCCGCTAAACACCGATTTGCCCGAATCGGCTTCAATCACTGAGAATTTTCCATTGATGGATAATTCGCCGCTACTGCCCAAATAGTATCCCGCCATCGCCCGTTTTGGGAGCCCGATCGTGTATCCGGTTTGATTGACATGAATAGCGGGACTCCAACGCAACGGATCGGTTTTAGCGGTGAACTTTCTGGAAACGGGCCAAAAGGAAGCGTCCGGATTCAAAACTTCAACGTTTGCATTGTCAGGAAGAGGGGAAGCCAACTTAAGATATAAGTTTGCACCGATCCGAAAATCGCGACGCCGAAGAGGGGCGTAGAGGGCACGGCGTTTGAATCCCACTTCCGAAACCGCCATTTCTTTGCCGTCCGCACGAACCAAAAATGCATTTGCAGGAGGAAGATTCAACGACCTGCCCTGGGTAAAATTCCAATCGATTACATCCGCTGGATCGGGTTGTTTGGTCGTTACCAAAGTCAGTTCCAGAACGGTCGGTGATAGAACGTAAAGCGACGAATCTCCAATTTCAGGAAGGCGCAACGGGTTCTGCTCTTGAACATGCAGATCCGTGGAAAGACCGGAAATGACTGTCGAAATAAAAGCGCACAGAACGAAAAACCTCCACATCGTTTTAATATAGCACAATCGTGAAATGGTTCTTTCTTACCGCATTAAATTGTCAAAAAATATTGTCACTGTTTCGGTTAGACACTATCGTCTAACCGAAATGAAATCGGTAACAACTCGCGAGTTTTATCATAACGCAAGTCTGGTCGACGGGTTGCCTGAGGGAAAGCAATTGGTTGTAACATCGAAGGGCATGCCCAAATTCATAGTCACTAGAACAGCCCGGCCTCGCATGACCTCGGCTCTCGCGCGCCAGCGTTCGGTGGGTGATGCGATAAGTCCACAATTCGACGGAGTCGCTTTTTTGCGCGGTCTTAAGAAGTGAAGGTCTACGCTGACACTTCCTGGTGGATTGCATACAAATGCCGCCGCGATCCGCTCAATGGACTTGTTTCATGTCGCGGTTGCGGTCGAAATCGGCGCAGATACATTTCTTTCGTTTGATAAAGAGCAAAACGCGCTCGCATCGGCTGCCGGAATTCCTCTCTTGCGGCTTTGACTGCGCTTGCACTGAAGGTTTTGGTGGCTAATATTCCCTCTATGCTTTTTGCACACAAGATGGGATTGGAACTTATTTCAGGGCAGGCCAAATTTTGGGGCAGGTTTAGGACGATATTATTGGCGCTTCTCGGGGCATGCGCAATTGAGGGCGTCGCCGAGGCTCAAAATCTCTCGGCGACTGCCGGGACTCTCGCGAAAGGCTCAGACCAGGAAGTCAGTGTCACTTTCAGTGCACCCGTTGACCCCATTTCGGCAACAGATTTAGCGAATTACTCAGTAAACTCTGGAAGCATTTCTGAAATCCGTTTTGTTCCACTGGCTAATGCTTCAATCCTGACGGTCTCTGGTTTGACCATCAGTAACAGTTATACTCTTACCGTCCACGACGTTGCCAGTGCGGATACTTCTGTCCAGCCGCTGACGTCCACCAATTTAAGTTTTACGGCCAGGTCAATGACGTGGGCGGGAGTCGGTGGCAATGAAACCGGGATTCCACAGGATGTCGTGGCCGTAGGAACCAATGCGTTTTCGGTCGTGAGCGGGGCGTTGGTGTTTTTCTCAAGCCAGGCGGGATTTTCCTACGAGGAAGCGACCTTTGCCTACGAACAGGTTTCCGGTAATTTTGACCGGGCCGTCCAGGTCGAGTATCAGGATGCCGGAAGCGAATGGTCCCGGGCCGGAGTGATGGTTCGCGAAGCCGTTGATGAGAATCGTCCGCGACAAGACAATCCGGACGATTTGAGCCAGGCTTTCAGCCGCTACCAGGCAGTTCAGGTTAATCCGGCGCTTCAATACGACGGAACTCCGGCAAACAATTCATACGAGATAAATCGTCGCTTAGTGACAGGTGGCGAAACCGAAGAAACGGACGTTTCCAATAGTGTACCGCCTGCCTACCCAAATGTTTGGGTCCGGTTAGCCCGAAGTGGGAACACGTTCCGGATGTATCGCAGCGACACCGGGACGAACTGGATCAAATTGGGTGAGACAGTTTTCGATCCTCCGTTTGCCACCAATGCTTTTGTGGGCATTCATTTCAGTCCGGAATTGGCTAATATTCCTCCGGATAATCAGAGTTATCATCAAAAATTGGCGCGTTTCTCGCATTACGGTGATCCACATGCTCCGGTTGAAAACGTGACGCCTACCATCAAAATCGAGACGACTGCTCTGGGCGCTCAAATTACTTTCGCCGGGACGTTGCAAAGCGCTTCCACGGTTTTGGGCCCATGGACCACGGTAGTGACTGGAAGTCCCTATCAAATTCCGAATCTGGCGCAGGGAGCAAAGTTTTTTAGAGCCACATCTCCTTAGGCGGGGATCGTGGACGGAACTAAGCGTTCTACGGAGCGCGGTTTTGACGCCGAGACAAACCGCAGCGGCTTCTTACGCTCGAACGCGTAAAAGTAAACCGACCGACCTCTGACTTGCACGTGCGCTGCAAAGAAGTTTGGATCCGCTCAGTGCTCTCGACTCGCCGTGGTGATTGGACAATTCGTTACGCCCGCGCGAACGGCTCAAGGGACCGTTTGCTACCTGCGCGTTCGAAAGGTAGGGCGCCGACCGCTGGGCGGCGCCCGCGGGCGTTATGGCGGGTGCGTAATAGTCGCGATGTGGAGCGTATTTAAGCCTCATTGGATTGCCGCAATGATACCCTGGCGGAAAGTTCGGATCGGCTCAGTGCGCTCGACCGGTTAAGCGATCGGACACTTTCGTTACGCTCATGCGAACGGCCCAGCGGTCCGTTCGCTACATGCGCGTCGGAAAGGTAGGGTGCCGACCGCGTTTGTGTCGCCGGGACAAATCGCAGACATCAAGCATCGA
>JAQGOX010000829.1 GCA_028293365.1 Verrucomicrobiales bacterium
GGAATTCCGTTCAACATCGTGCTGCAACCGGGGGAATGCTATCAACTCCGGAATACCAACGACGCGCCCAGTGATCTCTCGGGCACAATTATCACTTCGGATCAGCCCATTGGGGTTTTCGGAAGCCACCAATGCGCCAGTGTTCCAACCAGCGCCAAACTTTTCTGTGACTATTTGGTTGAGCAACTCTTACCGGTCAATACGTGGGGAAATAGTTTCTTCACTGCACCCCTTGCCACCCGCAATGGCGATACCTTCCGTTGCATCGCTGCATACGATGGAACGACGGTATCGAGCAACGGCGTTCCGCTCTGGAACTTAAACCGCGGTGAGTTTCAGCAATTCTCACTCTCTTCCGCGGCTCAGATATCGGCTGATCATCCGATCTTTCTGGCTCAATATGCAAATAGCTCAGACGCCGACGGGGTGGTAAATGCGGATCCTTTCATGCTAACTCTGCAGGCGACGCGCCATTGGGTGAACGGTTATCGAATCTCGATCCCAACTAACGATTTTGCGACGAATTACCTGAACGTTGTCGCGCTCACTGGCGCCGCAGGAACGATCTCAATCGATGGCATTCCGATTGCCCCCGCGGCGTTCACTCCCATCGGAGGCAGCGCTTTCTCGTACGCGCGACCTTTGGTGACACCCGGCGCGCATACCGTCACTGGAGGATCGCCTTTTGCCCTTTCTGTCTACGGATGGTCTGAGTATGAATCATATGGCCACCCGGCGTGTTTTCATTTTGGTGATGTCCTCCCTCCGACGGTCACCCCTTCGGTTCCAAGTGTGACAGTGGCGGTTATTGCGGACTCCAATACGCCTGGATATGCCGCTACTCCGAACATTGCGGCAAACTCAACGGCTCAGGATTTGTGCGACCAGGAAACCCGCACGCCAACGCAAACACCGAAACCGGGCACACTCGTTGCGCCCGGATTACATACGATTTCGGTTTTTGCCACCGATACATCCGGGAACATTGGCAAGGCGGATGTCTTATTCACGGTCCTCGATCCCTCGCCAGTCATTATCACCTGCCCTCGCGAAATTCTCGCCGACTGCGGCAGCACCGACGGTGCAATCGTGGAATTCAACGTCACAGCTCGATCCACCTATGATACCAATGTCGCTGTCGTCTCAGTGCCAGCGTCGGGCAGCCTTTTCCCTCCTGGAACTACCACTGTAATTAGCACGGCAACGAGCCTTGCTGGGAAAACCGACACATGCTCCTTCAAAGTGACTGTTAACTGTCAGGGTTCAATCCGGGCCGTACAATCCGCCGATGGACTAAGATTATTTTGGACAGGTGCACCCGGCGTGTTGGAACATGCCAGCAGCATGGCTGGTCCGTGGGAGGGTTTAACCACCGGTGTTAATGAATATAGAGTTCATCCTGGCCTCTTCCAGGAATATTTTCGCGTTCGCTATTAGCAGGTCGAAAAATTCGAAGTCCCACCGGGGCGTCCAATCCCAAAGCGGCTCGTCGAAGAGTCGCTATTTTATTCGCCTGCTTTTCGAGAAGCTTTTCCGAGTTTGCAGATTCTTGCAGCCGCTGCCGAATATTTAAAAATATATTGCCACTCTAATTGGCAATTGTTTAACATCTTGCCCGCACCCCGTTTAGAACGTGATCGAAGACACGAACAAAACCACTGTACCGTATTCGATGGGGAATTACGGTGTCTGGACGAGGTGCATCCTCATTGACTGTGGAGTTTTCTCCACTCCGCAGGTAAACGCAAACATATGAAAAAGCCATCCCGATTGTACTTAACAGCGCTCACGTGCGCTTCGGCAGCCTCACTTCTGGCACAAACAGCCCCGCCCGGCACGCCAGAAGCAAATGGACTCACTCCGAAAACAGGGACCTTCTACGTTAATACCGCCGACACGGTCAGCAATGACAATACCGAAAGCATTGGCGTTGGCATCGCTTCCAATGGTAATGTCATTATTGGCTGGGAAGACGACAAATCGGACACTGCTCCCGATATAAACGATTTCGAAGCCGTCTGGACGCTTTATAACTCTTCCGGCTCACCATTGCTTCCGGATACAGAAATGCACTCGGTCGCACTGAATGCATCGGTAACGACGAAATTTTTTTCCTACTTTCGTGCGGATAACAGCCCGGTGCCAGGGATTACTTCATGGGGAGCGAAAATCAAAGCCGATCTATTTGGAGATGGAATTGGCATGGGCGCAACGTCATACGGTCTCGGAGATGAAGTGCCTGAGTTTGCGGGTATCCAAGCCGATGCCGGCGACTCGAACGCGGACTTCCCAACCGTTCAATTACTTACAAATGACGGACTGCCTGCGGGCATCGTATCAGGCCTGAATGATTCGGAAGCACAGCCGGCCGGGAGTGTCCGTATTGCCGATTGGGATTACCTTTCGAACGGGAATATCGTAATCGCGGGAGAGAGCCGCCAGAACGATGATCTTAGCACAATATACGGTGGTGCAGCTCCGGGTAAACATGCGATGTTTCGCATTGTTGATTCGAAGAACGTCGAAATTAAAGGGACCACATTGGCCAGTGAAGTTGCCGAACCAAACGAGATGTGGCACGGCGTCGGGGTAACCAAAAACGGATTTGCGCTCCGTTTTCCTCAAGGTGGGCTCACAACCATTCGCCTCTTCAAGAATGATGGATCTCCAGCTTCCACAAACATCGATCTTGCAGCCTTGACCGGCAAACCTGCCGCTGGGGGCGGGGGAAGGGGGGACAGCTCCGGTTTTCATGGCAATGGGAACGACGCTTATATCTACGCTTCCGTGGGGGTCGATGAAAGCGGAGTGAAGCAACCCTGGATTACCGTCCTGACAACCAATGGGACTGTTCGTTTTTCTCGCGCGGTCGCTGATGACATAGCATTGTCGAATCCGGGGGGAGCGGACGCAGCAATTACTACGGATGGTCGTGTCCTTGCGGTGTTTGATGACATCCCTTCGAACAGCGCTGGCGGGCGTGTGGTTATGGGGCGCCTTTTTGATAAGACCGGCCAGCCACTCGGCGGCACGTTTCTTGTTAGCGAAACGGAACTGCCAGAAGCCGTCACTGCCGATTCCCAAAAGCCGCGGGTCGCTTGGCGGGGCGAACTCGCCGCAGTCGCATGGGAAAGCCAGAACAATCCCGATACCATCAACGAAGTTGCGGCTCGGTTTTTCACTACATTCAAACCGGGCAGTATTGAATCTGCCGGTCTCACTCGGATAGTTGCGGACACGCCGGTGATCGTGCCGGAGGCAGCGGCACTCGGTAATTGGGAGCCCTACGCCAGCGTTGTCGGTGCTTCTGATTTCCTTATCGAAGCAAATACTTTTGCACTCGGGACGACTGATATGCAGCGCTACGTTGTCATGCTCCAGCCAGTTATCGGCGGAAAAGGCAAACTCGTGGATGCTTTCTATGCGGACAATGGCACCCCGTTCAGTGGGCCCATCAATGCCTCCCGTCAAAATGGAAATCCTGGCCGGGTGGCCGGTGATAAGCGTCCTGGAGCGGTCAATTATATGAGCGGTGGAGAAACGTCGGTTCACCTCCATCCCGAATTCCAGTCGGACAACCGATGGGACCTCGGTTTCGACCGACTCTCGGACGGGCGCTACGGAACAGTTCAATCCTTCGCGATTGACCTTAGCTCTAATTCGCCATCTCCGCTCTCGAAAGCTGTTGATTCTGCGAATGGTCGCCTCACCTCCGGGGCTGCACCCGGCAATCAAATCACTCGTTTCGGCGGAGACATAGTGGCTCTCGATAATGGAAACTTCGTGTCGGTGGTCGAGGATCGCTCGAATGTTCTGAATCCCAATGGCAATGCTGCCGCCGCGACGATCTTCGCCCCGAACGGCTCGATCGTGAAAGATACGTTTCTGGTCGCCAATGGAGATCTCTGGGCAAATGTTGCCGCGTTCAAAGGTGGATTCGCCGTTCGTGTGGCGGGAGTCATCTACTTCTATGACAACAGTGGTGTTTTGAAAGGTCAGATAAACCAGTCCACTACCGGAGAGAGTTACAGTACGGATCGAGGAGATGGCACACGAATTGCCGGCCATATCAACTCTCCATTTGTTTTTTTGGCGGGAAAAGTTGCTGGTGCAAACCTGGTGAAAGTCTCTGCGTTCGATTCGCGCGATCAATCATTCGTTGCAAAAGCGATTGTCAGCGAGCCAGCCTTTTCCGGCGATTTTGATCGCGTGGCTTTGGACGTGGATGCCCTCAATCGGCTTACCGTTTCCTGGGTGTCCCAACCTGCAGGTTACGAGAAGCAACAAGTTGCAGCGCGTGTGCTGGCCTTTGATTCTGGCACAAAATCTTTCACTCCATTGACTCCCAGTTTCCTGGCGTTCTTGAATGCGGCGCCGACAGGAAATATTCACACGTTTCAAATGAGCGTGGCCATGACGACAAAGCAAATTCTCATCGCGGCCAAGGGCGAAATAAACCTGGAAAACAAACCCGAACTCGGCGCCGACTCGCCGACCGAATTGAACTTTTACACGGTGATCAGTCATCCCGATCCACAAAACGACCCGACGCCAGCGGTGAATGGTGGCGGTCAGGCCTCGTTAACCATTACCCGCAATGGCGCGAACGCTGTAATTACGTGGACTGCTGACGGGTATGGTCTTGAGACCGCCACAAAGATTGACGGTCCGTGGTCGGCAGTCGCCACGACCGGTAAGACCTATTCCGCAACAGCCACAACCGGAAACAGTTTTTTCCGTTTGAAGAAATAATTGTATTCGGATCTTTTCTGTCGTGGGTGGCGGGATACGTCCCGCCACCTTTTTTTTAGAAGATTGTTCTCAGCAATCGGTCTCGGAACTGGAAGGCCCCGTTTGGATTGGGGTTTGGCGTTGAAAAACACGGATGCTACCTGGGCGAATGCTTCATCGCAGCGCTTGGCTCCCGGTTGTTCCTACGCAATAGAGATACTCCTGCCTGCTATCGCCGCGCTTTGCTACGCGCAGGTAGATACGCCCTCCGCAAATCACCGGGGATGCGTAAGCCTCATCTCCAATTTGATTCTGTGAAAGCAGTTTGAAGCTACCGGGTGTCGCCTCAAATACAGAGGTAATTCCGCTGACATTCGAGGCGTAGATCCGATCGTCCACCATCACTGGTGACGCGAAGAAATCGCCGCCCAAACGTTCCTTCCATAATTCCTCGCCGGTGTCTGATTTCCAGCAGACCGCCATGCCTGCATCCAGAACGGCGTAGAGATGGCCTGCCTTTACGATCATGGATGGAACGTAGACCCGCGCTGTATTTTGCCAGACAACCTTGCCAGATCCGTCGGCGGCGTACGCGGCCGTATGGTTCTTCGGGTATCCACCGCCCGCAAATACACGGGTGCCGTCTGTAACGACCGAACCGACGCATTCTTCAGTCGAGCCGTTCACTTCCCAAAGTTTCTTTCCGGTCATCGGATCAAGGCTGGTCATGAGATTGCATCCTGCCACTACCATTTGCGTTTGTCCCGAGGCCCGAAAAACGGCGGGGGATGTGTAATTGGGAATTTTCGGTCGTGGAATACTCCAAACGATTTTGCCAGTCTTCCGATCGAGCCCCGCGAGTGCTCCGCCTCCTCGGTTGTCTGCTGAGACGAGCACCAGCGATTCGTACAGGACCGGGGAGGAGGCGAATCCCTGGTGCGTGACGAAGTCGCAGATTTTCTGCTGCCAAAGCACTTTGCCGTCGAGTGCCAACGCCGTGGTGTAAACCGCGCCCTTATTCAGAAAGTTAATGAAAAGTTGTTCGCTGTCGCACGCGACTGTGGAGGAAGCCGCCGATGAATTGGAGTGTTTACCCGGGTCGGCTCCTCCACCATGCACCTCGGTTTGCCAGACCAGTTTCCCGGTGAGGCGATCCAGACAGAGAACAGACTGCGTTCCTCGCGTTGGGTCAGCGGCCGCCAGATAGATGCGTTCGCCGACGACTGTTGGTGAACCATGCCCTCGGCCCGGGACCGGCGCCTTCCAAAGCACGTTTTCGGACTCACTCCACTTCACTGGCGGATTTTGTCCCGGCGCCGCAATACCATCGTGAGTGGGCCCGCGCCAACCGGGCCAATCCAAAGCAGGATCGACGGAGGCGAAAATTGTGAGAGTGCTAGCGATTACCGCAAGGAAACAGGGGATGCCGACTCGAGCAAGTCGCAGCGAAAAGGTCGGGCAATGCAAACCAGATGAATGGTGGCTATTCACACGTCCAGTTTGATCAGTCTTGAATCCGATGTCTAGGGCCTGTCTTCGGAATGAGTTCGTCAATTGGGTAATCGAGAATTCCAACGAAGTATCAATGGGTCGGAAGTCTACTGCCACGGGTATTGACGCCAGCAACGACACCGTGCTGATAATCACACGCCTGGATTTGAAAATGATTGATTATGAAAACTGATTTGCAACCTTCACCTCATTTATTCTTTAACACGATTACAGGTTATCAAGCAGCGGCGGCATTGAGGGCAGCGCTGGACCTGGATGTTTTTACGCTTTTGGCGAATGGTCCGGGGACCGCACAGGAAATTGCTAATCAGAGCAAGACTGCTCTGCGGGGAGCCCGGATTTTGTGTGATCACCTGGCCGTTCAGGGATTTTTGACTAAAACGGGCAATCGTTATGCGTTGACGCCGGACAGTGCCGTTTTTCTGAATCGAAATTCTCCAGCTTACCTCGGAGGGGCTGTTGAATTTCTGCTTTCGGACGGGTTGACCAGCTCTTTCGAAGCGCTGACTGAATCGGTGCGGCGCGGAGGGACCGCAGCTTCCGACCGAGGGACGACCGAAGCGAATCATCCGATCTGGTTATCTTTTGCCAGAGCCATGGGCGGGATGATGGTTCCAGCGGCGGAGGGTCTTGCCCAAATGCTCGGATTGGATCCTCAAAAGCCCACCAGGATACTCGATGTGGCGGCCGGACACGGAATGTGGGGAATCGCGTTCGCAAAGAAATATCCGAAAGCGCTGGTGGTTGCTTTGGATTGGGCAGAGGTCTTGCAAATCGCGCGCGAGCATGCTCAAAAGGCTGGAGTATTGGACCGTTTTAGCACCATCGCTGGGAGCGCCTTTGATGTGGAACTTGGCGGCGACTATGACGTCGTGCTTGTTCCAAACTTTTTGCATCACTTCAATAGGAATGATTGCGTTCGTTTTTTAAAAAGAGTGCATGGCGCGTTGCGCGCTGGAGGTCGCGTCGCAATTGTTGAGTTTGTGCCAAACGAGGACCGTGTGACGCCGCCGGCAGCGGCTGGATTCAGCCTGGTAATGCTGGCCACGACACCTGAAGGGGATGCCTACACCTTCGCTGAATATACCCAAATGCTGACCGCCGCCGGTTTTCAACCGCCAACCGCACATTCATTGCCCGCCTCGATGAATCAGGCGTTGATCTCAACGCGGTAAGTGGCTCTATTTCCAATGGCACTCAAAAAACAGTGCATTGCTGATGGTGAACTGACTAAAGATCTATCGACAAATACCGATAGACCGCTTGGCAATATCAATCATTGCCCCCTGGGCGTGCCTGCTGGGAATACGGCCTTTTTC
>JAQGOX010000844.1 GCA_028293365.1 Verrucomicrobiales bacterium
TGCATGAAGCGCATTCCCACGAGCACGCCCACGCTCACACCGATTCAGAGAGTCACCACCATCCGCACGATGAAGGGGCTCATGAACATGACGATCATGCTCACGAACATTATCATCCTGTCCTAAAACCAGCGCCTCTCCATATCGAGCACCACAGTCATCACGAGGCGCATGAGCAGGAACATTCACACGAGCATGAGCACGGCCACAGTCACCTTGAACCTGAACACGCGCACGGCAGGACGTTCGCGGAAATCCGCGCCTTGATTCAAAGCAGCCAACTTTCGGCCTGGGTCAAATCCCGTTCCGTTTCTGTCTTCGAACGAATCGCCCGCGCGGAGGGAAAAATCCACGGCAAACCTCCTGAGGAAGTTCATTTTCATGAAGTCGGTGCCATCGATTCCATCGTCGATATTGTCGGCGGCTGCGTTGCTCTGGAAATGCTGGGCAAACCTCGCGTCCTAGCCGGGCCGGTCACAGAAGGACATGGCTGGGTGCAATGCGCGCATGGCCGTTTTCCCATCCCCGCACCAGCCACCCTCGCGATTTTCGCCGAGCGCGCCATTCCAATTTCGCAAAGCGACGAACCACATGAACTGGTCACTCCAACCGGGGCTGCGTTACTCGCGGAGTTTGCCGAATCGTTCGACCTCTTGCGTGATTTCACCCCAGAACGCATCGGATTTGGTTTGGGCGGTCGCGAAAATAAAACCCGGCCAAACGTTCTGCGAGCCGTCCTCGGCACCTCCTCCAGTTCTGGATCTGGCAACGATTGGGATATCGACCGAATTGCCGTGCTTGAATCCAATCTCGACGATATCAACGGAGAAATCCTCGGTCACTTTGTTGAAAAAGCATTTGCTGCTGGCGCGCTCGATGTTTTCCATACACCAGTGCAAATGAAGAAGAATCGCCCGGGCGTTTTGCTGAGCGTCCTCTGTGAGATCGGAGCAATCGATTCATTCAGCGAATTGATCCTGCGGGAAACGACTGCACTCGGCGTTCGGCACTCGGTTGTTGAACGACGCAAACTTAAAAGAGAGCAGCGCCCCGTGAAAACCGAGTTTGGTGAGATCACGGTAAAAATTGGAACCTTAAACGGCAAGGTCATCCAAAGCGCCCCTGAGTACGAATCATGCCGTGCCGTTGCCACTGCCGCCGGAGTTCCTCTTAAAGAGGTCTACGCAGCCGCCAACCTCGCGATAGGAAAAGCTTAAACTCCATGATCGATAATACTTTGCTTGAAATCCTGCGGTGTCCCGAAAGTTACCAAACATTGCGGGTTGCCGATTCCGCTCTGGTTCAATCGATCAATCAAAAAATGAAATTCAATCAGGTCAAGAATCGCGGCGGTCAGGCTATTTCAGAGCCGATCGATGGCGGTCTTCTGCGCGAGGATGGGAAGTTTCTCTACCCGATTCGTGGCAGGATCCCAGTGATGCTTGTCGATGAAGCGATCGCCATTTAACGATTCAGCCGCGAATTTCGTTCGTCTCTTCGAGTAAAAAGATTTTTCCTTCGCTGACCGCAATTTCGAGTTTTCGGAGAGAAGCGCCTTCGCACGGGCCGCGCACGCATAGCCCGCTTAAAGGCTCGTAAATCGCACCGTGGGTTTGGCAAACAAAATGCCGGGCATCGGTGGTAAAGAAACGGTTGTCACCATAGTCTATGGTTAGCGGAATGTGCCGGCAAAGGTTCTCGTAGGCTACGACTTCTCCATCAAACAGAGCGACAAATCCATCGCGGGAAATGCCCTCAAGCTTAAATGTAAATTTCGCCGTGCTTTCCCGTTCCAGATCCTGAATTGTCGCGATAAGCCGCCGCGCCCTGCTTCGACTGTTCACATCCACGCGTGCTCGCTTAAGTCGAGATACCAATCACTTCCATCTGTAACGCGAACTGATCTAGCCTCCTGATGGTAAGCAACTTGGTCAAGATTGACCGAGTCCGGTATAATATTGACCAGTAAATCGCCCGAGATAACAGAAATGAGCCGGGTGCGTGTTTCAGGGCGCCGCACAAATTTGAACTTTGCTCCGTTCACGCAATAAACGTTCCCGGTCACGCGCGCGACACCTGCATCATACCAATCCACCACCCCAACGAAATGCCGATGCAAATCCTTTTCAAAATGGCGCCGATGAATGACGTGGATTTTTTCTCTCGGTTTTAAAATCATATGGTCTTTCCTATAGCTAATCTGCTGGAATCGAGAAGGGGATGCGAGCCTTTTTAAAATTCCGCTAGTAGTTCGTTAAAACCTTTCAAGCCCGTATATCTTGCGTTCCGGTCGGGCATTCGGCATTCTCGGGCATAGCTCGGCAGGACTCCGTCGTATGACTACCTCGAAACGCCAAACGGGAATTATTCATCCACATTTCCGTCAACCGCGTCGTCTACCGGGCTTTACCCTTATCGAACTGCTCGTAGTCATCGCCATCATCGCAATTCTTGCCTCCCTGCTTTTACCTTCCCTAAGCAAAGCGAAGGAAAAAGCGAAATCTACCAGTTGTGTAAATAATCTTCGACAAATTGCGATCGCGTCGAAGCTTTACAACGATGATTCGGAAGCACGTTTTTGTTTCACGTTTCAAGTGCGCGGAAACAATGATTTTCGAAAGGCGTGGTTCAATTTTTTGCAGCCATACCAAAAGACCACGAATCTCCTCCTTTGCCCCAGCAAAACCAAAAAGTTCAAGGAAGTGGTGGCCAACTACCCAAGCGATCAAGGCGACAAGGCTGTGTCCAATTATGCGATGAACTTTCGCCTCGGTGGATGTGACTGGCCCGGCATCTGGGACGTGAAGAATTGGCCGCCTGCAAAAGATTCTGCGCTCCCGACACCCGCCGGCACCGTGCATATAACCGACGGAGGGGCCAAGCCAATCAATTCACCCGATCCGAATAAATGCATTACACCTCTCTCCCCGGAAAAGCCTGGCTGCTGGATCGTGCACGACCCTTTCAACGATGCTCCTGCTACCGGGTCGGTAACCGGTGATGACCCGAATTGGGGCGGACCGCATGCACGTCACAACTTTCGAAGCAACGTTCTCTTTGCTGATGCTCACGTCCAGGCCTTAAAACCGTCTCAATGGTATTGGGCAGGAACGCCCTGGCTCAAGGTCGATCCGAATGGGAAGTAACCTCCAGTTTTGGTCTGCGCCACGATTGTATTTCATTTCTGCTCTTCTTATATTCTGCGCCGGTATGAATGCTCACGGTCGCATTGTTTTCGAAG
>JAQGOX010000899.1 GCA_028293365.1 Verrucomicrobiales bacterium
TTCGGCACTGGCTCAGAACGAAGCTGAACTGCTCGTCGCTAAGGCTTCGATGCAAAACTCTGAATTCAATCTCGGCTATGCGAAAGTGGCCGCTCCGATTTCAGGCAGAATTGGAAAAGCATTGGTCACTGAAGGGGCGCTGGTCAGCGCCACTGAAGCGACGCAACTGGCCGTCATACGGCAACTCGACCCGGTTTATTTTGATTTCACCCAATCGAGCACCGAGGTCTTGCACTTAAAAAGGGCATTGAAGGAGGGATCCCTTGAGAGCGTTGTTCCCGGAGAGGCTCGCGTGACATTGATTCTGGAAGACGGCACAACCTATGTGCATCCGGGCAAGTTATTGTTTTCCGATATTGCGGTCGATCCGACTACCGGGATGATCACATTACGCGCTGAAATTCCAAATCCGGATAATTTGCTGATGCCGGGAATGTTTGCGCGGGCCGAATTAATCGAGGGGATTAACACAAACGCCATCACCGTTCCGCAAAGAACCATCACTCGTGGCGCAGGCGGGAGCTCCTCCGTGCTGGTGGTGGATAATGCGAACAAAGTCGAACTGCGGAACATCGAGATTGAACGTTCGGTTGGCTCGAAAGTGGTCGTGTCCAGGGGATTGAAGGCAGGGGAACGAGTCATCGTGGAAGGTTCCCAGAAGGCGCCGCCGGGTTCCATTGTCAATCCAGTCCCTTTCACTCCGCCCGCGGTCGCGGGCGAAGTAGCGCCCAAGGCGAAATAAGGAATCATCATGGCGCAATTTTTCATCAACCGGCCCATCTTTGCCTGGGTCATGTCGATGCTGATCATGCTCCTGGGCGGATTGGCGATCACGGAATTGCCAGTGGCACAGTATCCAAATGTGGCGCCTCCTTCGATTTCGGTATCCGCAAGCTACGCGGGCGCTTCGGCTGAAACGCTCAAAGAGTCGGTTACATCGGTGATTGAGCAATCGCTGAATGGAATTGATAATCTGCTCTATATGACCTCGAGCAGCGAGGCGGCCGGTTCTGCCACGGTCACATTGTTTTTCCTGCCTGGAACCAATCCTGATACAGCACAAGTCCAGGTGCAAAACAAGGTGCAACTCGCGACACCGAGCCTGCCCCAGACCGTGCAATTGCAGGGTGTCGTGGTTGCGAAGGCGACCCGCAATTTCATGATGTTTTTCACGCTTTCAACCACGGATGACAGCCTGGATGAAGTGGCGTTGGGAAATTACATCGCCTCTTCCGTCCTCGATCCGATTCGCCGCGTCACTGGAGTTGGTGAAGCCAACATGTTCGGTTCGCAATACTCCATGCGCGTTTGGCTTAACCCGGACAAGCTGGCCAGTTTTGGATTAACCACCACGGATGTCATTGCGGCGATTCAGACGCAAAATGCACAGGTACCCGTGGGACAGCTTGGAGATAAACCAGCGATCAAGGGTCAACAGCTCAACGTGATCATGCAAGGACGCACGACGCTTCGATCAGTTCCGGAGTTTAAGAAAATCCTTCTTCGGGTGAATCCGGACGGATCGCGGGTGGTTCTGAGCGACGTGGCGCGAGTCGAACTGGGTGCTGAGAACTATGGAACGCAGGCGCGCGTGAACGGACATCTCTCCGCGGCCGTGGCAATCAAACTTTCACCCACAGCCAATGCGCTCAATACCGCGGACGCGGTTCGAAAGAAAGTTCAGGATCTTTCCCGATTTTTTCCTCCCGGGGTCCGGGTGGACTATCCGTTGGACACCTCGACGTTCGTGCGTATTTCGATTGAAGAAGTTGTCAAAACTCTGCTTGAGGCCATCGTGCTGGTTTTTTTAGTGATGTATTTGTTCCTGCAAAATTTTCGAGCCACGCTCATACCCACGATTGTTGTCCCAATCGCCTTGCTCGGAACGTTCGGCGCGATGCTCGCTTTTGGATTTTCCATCAACGTGCTCACCATGTTCGGAATGGTTCTGGCGATCGGAATTCTCGTCGATGACGCGATCGTTGTGGTGGAAAACGTTGAACGCATCATGAGTGAGGAGGGCCTTTCTCCAGTCGATGCAACCCGGAAAGCGATGAGCCAAATTACCGGTGCCTTGATTGGTATATCGCTGGTTCTGACGGCGGTGTTCATACCCATGGCTTTTTTCAGCGGAGCAGTGGGAACGATTTATCGTCAATTTTCGATGTCGATGGTCTCTTCGATGCTTTTCTCTGTGTTTTTGGCGATGTCGTTGACGCCAGCATTGTGCGCAACACTTTTGAAGCCCGTGGAGAAAGGGCATAAGCACGAGAAGGGAGGTTTCTTTGGGTGGTTCAATCGAAGTTTCGCAAAGGCCACAACCAAATATCAATCGTCCATCGGAGGCATTCTAAAGCACAATCCGATATCCATGATTGCTTTTTTGCTGATCGTTCTGCTCGTGGGACTCCTTTATATGCGGATGCCTTCTTCATTCCTTCCTTCGGAAGATCAGGGCTTTTTTATTACCAACATTCAGTTGCCCGTAGGCGCAACACAGGAACGGACGGACGCGGTCTTAAAGAAGGTCGAAAGCTATTTTCTAAAACAGCCTGAAATCGAGAGCTTCATCACCGTTGCCGGTTTCAGTTTTAACGGGCGCGGTCAGAATTCCGCTCTCTCGTTCGGACGTCTTAAAGATTGGAGCCAGCGGAAAGGAGCTGCTCACACCGTAGATGCCGTGATTGGCCGCGCGTTCGGAGAATTTGCCGCGATCAAAGATGCGATCATTTTTCCTCTCAATCCGCCTGCCATCGCGGAGTTGGGAAATTCCACGGGGTTCGATTTGCAATTGCAGGACCTGGCCGGTCTCGGTCACGAACAACTACTGGCAGCACGTGATCAATTATTGGGGCTTGCCGCCAAGAATCCGGCGGTGGTGGGGGTTCGAGTTCAGGGCCTGGAAGATGCCGCCCAGTTAAAAATCGATGTCGATGAAGGGAAGGCGAGCGCTCTGGGCCTGTCGCTCGACGATATTAATGCCACTCTGCAGACGAGTTTCGGATCGAGCTACGTGAATAATTTCATCAACGGAAACCGTGTGCAACGCGTGCTCGTGCAACTCGACGCTCCTTTCCGCATGTCACCGGATGATGTGAAAAACGTTTACGTTCGAAATCGCGCTGGAATGATGGTCCCGCTCTCTTCGGTGGCAACGGTGCATTGGATTTTCGGTTCACCGCAATTGCAGAATTACAATGGCTTTCCGGCCTATGAATTCGTCGGAGCCCCCGCGCCCGGGAAAAGCACCGGTGACGCCATGGACGCCATGGAAGAGATGATCAAAGGCTTGCCCCCGGGAATTGGTTTTGAATGGACCGGGCAATCCTACGAAGAGCGTTTGTCTGGTTCTCAGGCGCCCATGCTCTACGCCCTCTCGCTGACGGTCGTGTTTCTTTGCCTGGCGGCTCTTTATGAGAGTTGGTCGATTCCGCTTTCAGTCATTCTGGTGGTGCCGCTCGGTATTTTGGGCGCGTTACTGGCGGCGACCATGCGCGGACTGCCGAACGACGTTTATTTCAAAGTCGGTCTACTCACTACGGTAGGCCTGGCGACGAAGAATGCGATTCTAATTATTGAATATGCAAAAGACCTGCAAGCTACCGGGGTTGGCCTGGTCGAAGCCACGCTTGAGGCGGTTCATTTGCGGTTGCGCCCTATTTTGATGACTTCCTTTGCATTCATTTTAGGGGTTATGCCACTGGTTATCAGCACGGGTGCTGGTTCTGCGAGCCGCAATGCCATCGGCACCGGCGTGGCGGGTGGAATGTTGGCAGCGACCGCACTTGGAATATTTCTAATTCCGGTCTTTTACGTGGTCGTCCGTCGTATTTTTAAACTAAAGGTAGAGACTGCTCCAAATTCCAGTGCGCACGGCGGCAAGGAGCAAACCGTATGAAAAAGGAATTTATTTTTATTCTGGGGTTCGGAACCCTGCTGGGTGGGTGTATGATGGTGCCGAAGTATTCGCGTCCTTCGGCTCCGATCAGCACGAACTGGCCGGTTGCCTCCATTTCGGGGAACACCACGAATAGCTCGGCGTCCGACGTCGATTGGCGCGATTTTTTCACGGATGTCCGCCTGAAGGATTTGATTTCACGCGCTCTGGAAAACAACCGTGACTTGCGAATCGCGGCATTAAATGTCGAACAGACGCGCGCTCAATATCGCATCCAACGCGGCGGTCTTTTTCCGAGTATTCAAGGCGACGCCAAAGTCGTCCGCCAAAAAACATCAGCGGCGGTTTCCGAGGTCAACCGAGGTTTTGACTTTACGACTTATGAAGTTGACGTGGGCGCTACTTACGAACTCGATCTTTTCGGCCGGGTGCGCAGTCTGAAAAAAGAGGCTCTGGAACGTTATTTTTCAACACAGGAAGCACAAAAAAGTGTTCAGATCGCACTTATTTCGCAGGTGGCTTCGGAGTATTTGAGGCTGGTGCAGATCCAGGAAGCGAAAGCGATTGCGGAGCAAACACTTGAGGCCGTGCAGTCGTCATTTAACCTCAATAAACGCAGTTTTGAGGCCGGTGCGGCATCTGAGTTGGACCTGCGAACTGCGGAAGCGCAATTTCAGACTGCGCGTGTGAACGTCTCCAATCTGGCACAACTCGCCGCGCAATCCAAAAACGCCCTGATCCTGCTGATCGGCGAACCGTTGCCTGATAATCTTCCTGAAGGACAACCACTTCGTCAGCAGAAGCTGCTCGCCGATTTGCCCGTGGGAATTCCGTCGGAAGTTCTGGTCCGCCGCCCGGATATCCTTGCGGCCGAGCACACTCTGCAAGCGGCTAATGCCGATATCGGGGCGGTGCGAGCGACGTTTTTTCCGCGGATTGTCTTAACCGGGGCGGGCGGTACTGCCAGCGCCAAACTGACCGATTTGTTTACCGGTCCCTCTGTTACGTGGAGCTTTTCCCCTCAAATAACGATCCCCATTTTTAATTTTGGTGCAAACAAAGCGCAGCTCGACGTGTCTAAAATCCAGAAGCGAATCGAAATTGCAAACTACGAGAGGGCGATTCAAGCCGCGTTTCGAGAGGTGGCTGACGCGTTGTCGGTTCGATCGCTTCTTGACGAAAAGCTGAACGCTCAGGCTCTGCTGCTCGACGCGCAGCAAAAGCGTTACGACCTTACCAATGCTCGTTATCGGCAGGGGGTTGACAGCTATCTGGCTGTTCTACTCGCACAGCAGGACCTCTATGCCGCGCAGCAGAATCTTTTGCAGTTTCAGGCTGACCGGATCCTGAACGCAGTCACGCTCTATCGTTCATTGGGCGGCGGATGGAAGTCATAATTTGATGCGAACGCCCTTTGGGTCCTTCGCCTTGATCGCGGCGCGCCCAGCCCCTGTAGTGTTTTTGCATGACACTTTGGATATTCGTTCTTGCCAGGATTGTTTCGAATCCTGTTTCGAACGTTTTCCAAAAATTGCTCACGCGTAGTGGCGCGGCGCCACTGTTCATAATTTTTGCGACATTTGGTTTTCTTGGATTAGCATGCTTCCCATTTATTCCGTGGCTCACTCAATCGCTGGAGAGACGATTTTGGACCGACATCACTCTATGCGCATTCCTTGCCGTCGCTGGCAATGCCACTCTGGTGGCGGCTTTAAAGAGAAGCGATCTGTCAATACTGGGGCCGATCAACTCCTACAAGGCAGCTGTAAGTCTGATTCCCGGAATCGTATTTTTGCACGAGATTCCCACTCTTTGGCAACTTGCGGGCATCATTCTGATTGTTGGCGGAAGCCTGGTAGTGGTCGGCCAGGGGCAGGGAATCCGCTCCGTCAATCCGGGCAGGTTGATACGAGAGCGGGGAGTGCAACTGCGTTTCGCCGCTCTCGTTTTTTCCGCCGTGGAGGCGATTTTCCTGAAACGAGCTCTAATTGCTTCCTCTCCGTTTACGACCTTCGCATACTGGGCTCTGATCGGTTTCTGTTGGGCGATCCCGGCGGTTTACTGCAGCAACGGAAGGGTGCGGATTCGTTCCGAGTGGGAGCGGCTAAAAGTAAATCGATGGAATTATCTGCTCCTGGCGTTGACCACCGGAATAATGCAATTGAGCACGTTGGAGACTCTAAGATTTTTTGCGGTAGGGCCCGCGCTTGCGCTTTTCCAAACGTCAACAATTCTGACCGTGGTACTTGGACGCACGGTTTTTATCGAAAAACATTTCCTCAGGCGAATTTTGGGCTCGTTAGTCATGATCCTGGGAGCGATCATTATTATCATTTTCAGGTGAGCGCAGGTTAGATCCACGCTACAGGTGGATACTAAATGCCCAACTTGAATTCGGTTTATTGCCTCAAAATGGACAGTTTTTTGCGTAAATAACCGTATAGTTTGGCTACATTTGCCCACTTTGTCAGCTTTTTGAACCCTGGGAGAGAGCAGAGCTCTCCTTTTGACGAGTGGTACACAGGCTGCTTATGTGAGAACTATGGAAAACCTACTCAAATTGAAAAAAGTGAGAGAGGTAAATCCTGCCGCTGGCGTTCTCAATATGACTGGCAGCCATCCGCCATTGAACCGCTTGATTACGTTTGAGCAGCGATGCTCTGCGTCCTTCTTCTCTTGAACAAGACTTGGCGAGCCGTTTTTCCACGGCTCGCCAGTTTCTTTTTACTTGTGGCCCGATAATTCTCCGAATTCTGGCGACATGATCTGCTGGCGCCGTACGGTAACTGAGGCCCGAAACCGGGTTTCGCCTTATTGAAGCGGCTTAATCCACCGGTAATCTATTATTACTTTTGGAGGTCTATGTCCGATCCTGATGAGAATTTGCCAGCTCAACATTTAAACAGCGCGGTTCCCTCTGGGCCCACTCGCCGGGAATTCATTGGCCAGGTCGCAGTGGCGGGAATTGGATTTGGGATTGGGTCGAATCTACATGCTGAGGACTATTTTCAGAAAACTCGCGCCGCTGCTCCTGGTGAAACCACAGTCCATTTGGAAATCAATGGAGCACAGAAAACACTGCGGTTAGATCCGCGCGTAACGCTTTTGGATACACTGCGCGAAAAGCTGGCACTTACCGGGACGAAAAAGGGGTGCGATCACGGCCAATGCGGTGCGTGCACCGTCCTGGTCAATGGTCGGCGCGTTAATTCATGTTTGACCCTGACGGTTGCTTGTCAAAACGCGAAGGTCACCACTGTGGAAGGACTGGCGCAAGGCGATGCCCTGCATCCCGTTCAGGCTGCCTTCCTTAAGCACGATGCTTTTCAATGCGGTTATTGCACGTCAGGCCAGATCTGCTCGGCTGTCGGCCTGCTTAGCGAGGGTCACGCCCAATCGGACGCGGAAATCCGAGAGCTCATGAGCGGGAACATTTGTCGATGCGGCGCGTATCAAAATATTCTTGCGGCCATTAAAGAGGCGAGAGTTGCCGTGTAATTCAAATCCGGGAAAATATATGGAGGCTTTCGCGTATAGAGAAGTTCAAGCGAATCGTTCTGCGATTGAGGCTCTTGCGACCGAACCGCAGGCCAGGTTTCTCGCAGGTGGAACCAATTTGGTCGATTTGATGAAGATGGGAATTGAGCGTCCTAAAACGCTTGTGAATATCAATTCTCTTCCACTGCAATCGATCACAGTCCTGCCAAATGGCGTGCTTCGAATCGGAGCCCTGGTACGAAATAGCGATCTGGCTTATGATGAACGGATCCGCGCGAGTTATCCGGTTCTTTCAGAAGCTTTGCTCTCTGGTGCTTCACCACAGCTCCGAAATATGGCAACGGTGGGTGGCAACCTGATGCAACGGACACGTTGTCCATATTTTTATGACGTTGCTTTCGCTTGTAATAAACGGAACAACGGTTCCGGTTGTTCCGCCCTGGAAGGATTTAATCGTGGCAACGCCATTTTGGGCGGAAGCGACCATTGTATTTCCACGCATCCCTCCGACATGTGCGTGGCTCTGGCAGCCCTTGATGCGATTGTTCAAGTGGAAGGTCCCAAAGGCGAGCGCAGCATTCGAATACAGGATTTCCACCTGTTGCCTGAGGACCATCCGCAAAAGGAGACTGATCTCGGCCCCGCCGAGCTAATCACAGCCGTCGATTTACCAAATCTGCCTTTCGCTGCGAAATCCCACTATGTAAAAGTGCGCGATCGGGCTTCATATGAGTTTGCCCTTACATCCGCGGCAGTTGCTTTGGATATTATGGATGGAACAGTGCGCGCGGCTCGCATTGCGCTGGGCGGTGTGGGAACCAAACCATGGAGATCGACTGTTGCGGAGCAATTGCTCATGGGGAAGCCTGCGAGTGAGGCCCAGTATAAAACGGCCGCTAACGTGGCGCTTCAGGATGCGCAGCCCAGGAAATATAATAGTTTTAAAGTGGAGCTGGCGAAGCGCACGCTCATCCGCGCGCTTTTAACAGTCGGAGGAATGGTGTGAATGAAATTATTGGGAAGCCGATTGATCGAGTCGATGGCCGCTTGAAAGTTACCGGGGGAGCGCGCTACGCCGCCGAATTTCAATTGCCCAACATGGCGTATGCCTACCTTGTGCAAAGTACGATTGCGAAGGGGCGGATTCGTTCAATGGACGTGTCCAAAGCTGTAGCGGTTTCGGGAGTGCTGGCTGTTCTAACTCACGAAAATGCCCCACGGCTGAAAACGCCGCCGGAAGATAAGTCGTTTGAATCGAAGCTTGGCGAAAAAGACCTTTTACCGTTGCAACGCGATCAGATTTATTATGATGGTCAACACATCGCGGTGATCGTGGCTGATACATTTGAGAGAGCCCGCGATGCGGCGAGCTTGATCAAAGTCGAATATGATCCAGAAAATGCGGTGTTTCAGATGGAGCAGGCCCTTTCTCAAGCTTACGAAGCTAAAGAAAGTTTTGGAAGAAAAGCGCAGTCAAGGCGAGGCGACCCGGACGCTGGCTTCGCCGCCGCTTCAATTAAATGCGAGGAAACATATATCACCCCAATCGAACACCATAATGCAATGGAGCCTCATGCCACCATTGCAAACTGGAATGGCGACGAACTGACCGTATATGATTCCACCCAATGGGTGCTTGGCACGCGAAAATCGATCGCTGACCTGCTCGGCATTTCCGCGGAAAATGTGCGGGTCATTTCTCCGTTTGTTGGTGGCGGATTCGGTTCGAAGGGGTTCATGTGGGCTCATCCCGTCATCGCTGCAATGGCGGCAAAAACGGTGGGACGCCCCGTTAAGCTGGTCCTGACGCGACAGCAGATGTTCAGTGCCACGGGACACCGACCGCGAACGATACAAAAGATTGGATTGGGAGCAACCCGGGAAGGGAAATTTACGGTGGTTAGCCATCGAACCACGACACAAACATCCGTGGTGGAGGAGTTTCTCGAACCGTCCGGGATGTCCACCCGAGTGTTGTACGATTCTCCCGCTATGGAAGTTAAGCACCTTCTGGTGCGCCTGAACACCGGCACGCCTTGTCCAATGAGAGCGCCTGGTGAGGCATCCGGGACGTTTGCTGTGGAATCGGCACTTGATGAATTGTCTTACAAACTAAAGATCGATCCGATTCAATTGCGCTTGCTCAACTACGCCGATAAAAATCCACAGACGAATCAACCGTGGTCGGGTAAAAATCTAAAGCAATGTTACGAGCGAGGCGCTGCGGCGATAAATTGGGCTCAAAGGAACCCGGAGCCGCGTTCGATGCGGGAGGGGCGATTTCTCGCAGGTTACGGGATGGCTACTGCCACCTATCCAGGGAATCGGTCGGCTGCTTCGGCGAAAGTGCAGGTTCTTAGAGATGGAAGCGTCATCGCATCCAGTTGCACTCAGGATATCGGAACAGGGACCTACACCATCATGACGCAGATTGTTTCCGAGGCTCTCGGAATTCCGGTTGCACGAATTGAATTTAAATTGGGTGATTCAAAGCTCCCGAAAGGTCCGGTTTCGGGCGGCTCGCAGACAGCCGCAAGCGTTGGTCCTGCCGTTCAGGCGGCGGCTTTGAGTGCGAGAAGCAAAGTGGTAAAACTGGCAATCGCCGATAAGGATTCGCCACTTCACGGTCGTAAAGAGGACGAAATCGTTTCTAAAAATGACCGACTCTTTCTGGCAGACGACACCAGCAAAGGCGAAACATACGCAACGATATTAGGCCGGAGCCAGGTCCCGTTTATAGAAGCCGAATGCCAGACCAGGGTTTCAACGCGGGAAAAATCCGGGGATGAAAATACCGGGACAAAGAAGAATGAGGCGGGTGCGAAAGAAAGCGGCGGAGGCTGTTTCGCGGCGACGAGCGACGAAAACGTGGATCGCGAACAATACTCCTTCCACTCCTTCGGAGCGCAGTTTGCCAAGGTTCAGGTTGATCCGCTGCTCGGCATGGTGCGTGTGGTCAAATGGGTAAGTGTAATGGATATAGGCCGCGTCTTAAATCTAAAGACCGCTCGAAACCAGGTTTGCGGGGGGGTCATTATGGGTTTGGGGATGGCCTTGATGGAAGAAACAGTGCTGGATCCCAATCGTGGACGAATCGTGACACGCGATCTGGCCAATTACCACGTTCCGGTGCATGCCGATATTCCGGATATTGATGTGCAGTTTATTGATAATCCTGATCCATTTATTAATCCTTTTGGTGGTCGAGGGGTGGGGGAGATTGGCATTACTGGCGCGCCCGCAGCGATCGCCAACGCCGTCTATCACGCAACGGGAATTCGGATCCGCGAATTGCCAATCACGCCCGATAAGCTAATATCGGCCTGACCGCTGAGGACACCGGCCGTCCGCGAAGTCCTTACGTTCTCCGGTGCAAAGAATTTATGAAAGAACTAGCCGAGATTATTTCCCGCGCCCGTCAACATCCGGACGCGGGGGCGCTGGCAACGATAGTTCAGACCGAAGGATCCAGCTATCGCCGGCCAGGCGCGCGAATGCTCATCCTCCCAAATGGCGAGACTGTCGGCTCTATAAGCGGTGGGTGTCTCGAACAGGATATCATTGCGCACGCAGGATCTGTCATCTCGAATGGAGAGCCTCGGGTGTTAAGCTACGATACCAGCACTGAGGAGGATTTAGTTTTTGGCGTGGGGCTCGGCTGCAAAGGGGTCGTTCACGTTCTGGTGGAAGCACTCTCTCCCGCTGGTACGCAAGTGCGAAGCTGTGCGCTCCTGCTTCGGTTCGTCGAGGAGTTGCTCGACGAGAGGCGATCCGGTGTTGTTGCAACGGTTTTCGCGGTTCAGGGGGAAACCGGTATCGAAATCGGATCGCGCATGATGGTGAGAGAAGATGGGAAGGTTTTGACTGCGTTTCAAGATGCAGAACTTGCAAAAAATATTCTCGAGAGCTCCAAAGAGATTTTAGTGAAGCGTCGATCTCGAGTAAATCAATTTGAAACTGGCAGCGGAAGAATCGAAATCCTCCTGGAAATTGTGGAATCTCCGATTCCTTTGGTGATATTCGGTGCGGGTTTCGATGCAATTTCTTTGGTCCGTTTAGCCAAAGAGATTGGTTTTCATGTGTCGGTGGCAGATGCGAGGTCCGCGTATGCGACCCGGGAGCGATTTCCCCAGGCGGATCACGTCTCAGTGGTTCGACCGGGGGCGATTCGGGAGGATATCGATCTAACCGACCGGACGGCCGCTGTGATAATGTCCCACAACTACGCTCTGGATCGGGCTTTTATGAATGCTTTATTGCCGCTCCCGCTGCGTTATCTCGGCATGATGGGACCGAAAAAGCGCGCTGAAAAAATGTTCCAGGAATCGCGGGACGAAGGTTTGGATTTTGAGCCGAAGCAAAAACAGCGTCTGCACAACCCCATAGGCCTGGATATTGGTGCGGAAAGCCCTGAAGAAATTGCACTTTCGGTTCTTGCCGAAATTCAAGCGGTAACGGCCGGGTATGCCGGGGGTTTGCTCTGCGAAAAAAAGAGTTCGATTCACACGGCTCGAAACGGTGCGCAACGATTCGAGCCGCCTGGCGTCGTCTCGACTGTCGCAAAATAAAAGTGTGAGCCAGATTGGGTTAGTGATTCTCGCAGCCGGTGGGTCTGTTCGCCTTGGGTCGCCCAAACAATTGTTGCAATTTGAAGGGCGCACTTTGTTGCGCCGAGCAGCAGAAACCGCGCTGGCATCGGCGTGCAAACCGATCGTCGTAGTGCTGGGAGATCGGGTGGAGTTGCTCGAAGCTCAGTTGCGCGATCTTCCAGTTCGGGTTGCGCGGAATCCAAATTGGGCTTCAGG
>JAQGOX010000905.1 GCA_028293365.1 Verrucomicrobiales bacterium
GCTGAAGCAAAGGAAGCAGCCGAAGAAGCCTCAGCCGCGAAAAAGGGCGTCATGACGCAACGGCAGGCTCAGCAACTTCTGGATGCGCAACGAAGCGACGAAAAAGCGCTGATCTTTGTTCCACCCGAGAAGAAGAATTCGCGCGGACGCGTGTTTAAGGATTGGTGATTAATGGGAAGTTTTTCATACACAGATCATTGGCGACGGATGTTCGCCCGAATCACCCTGGTTTTGGCATTGCTTGTTCCGGGCGCACTTTACGCCGCGACCGCCACGGCCTCTTTGGATCGAACGACCGCGATGGCGGGAGAACCGATCGGGCTTAATATCGCGTACGAGGGAGGAAGACCCCGAGCGGTTCCGCCCATCCCACGAATCGCCGGTTTGCAGGTTCAATATCTAGGAAGCGAGATCAGCGCGGGATTCAATAACAATGGCAGTTTCTCCCAATTCATTCTGAAGTTTCAAATCACCGCGGCACGCGAAGGCGTTTATGCGATTCCCTCGATTCAATCGGTCGTGGATGGCGTCGCGGTTGCAACCCAGCCTTTAACACTAACGATTTCGAAAAATGCACAGATTGATGCGCTGAATAACTTTGCGTTTGTGAAGCTGAACATCCCGCGCAAAGAAGTGTACCTCGGCGAGTTGATTCCGATCGAAATCCAGCTCTACATCATCAACGGCGAGGTTCCGGAAATGCCAGAGCTCAAGAACGACGGGTTTGTCATTTCAAAAACCGCCAAGCCCACCCAGACCCGAACGCAATTGAACGGCCAGATCTACAACGTGGTGACAGTGCCAATGTCTGTGTCGGCCGCCAAAGCGGGCGCGCTCCGGATTGGGCCAGCCTCATGGAATGTTGTCCTGCACCTTGCCCCAAACCGCCGTCAAAACTCGCCATTTGATGATATTTTCGGACCACGTTATGAATCGAGACAAGTCACCCTGCTGAGTGAGACGAATCTGCTAACCGTCCTGCCAATACCTCGAAACGCCCCTGCCGGATTCAGCGGGACGATCGGCAATTTCAGATTCACGGTGGAAGCGAGCCCAACCAATTTGATCGCGGGGGACCCAATCACGTTGCATTTTCGCTTCGCCGGAAAGGGCACCCTGGATTCTCTTTCACTTCCTCAATTTGATTGGCCCGAATTTAAGATTTATCCGCCAACAAGCAACGTGACCAATACCGATACACTCGGTCTGGAAGGAACAAAAACGTTTGAACAAATCATTGTTCCCCAAACCAGCGCCGTAAAAGAGATCCCGGCGTTTAACTTTAGTTATTTCGATCCGGAGAAGAAACGTTTCGAAACCGTTTCCCATCCGGCGATAAGCCTGGCTGTGCAGGCGTCCCCGAATCCGCAGCAGCCCAGTGTCGCGGTGAAAACTGACGCAGGCAGTCCAACCCCGCAACCAGAACCCACCGACATCGTTCATATCAAATCCGATTCTGGAAAATTGGTTGCTTTGACACCACCGCTTGCGTTCCAGCCGTGGTTTCTGAGTATGCAAATTCTCCCTGTGGCTGCCTGGTGCCTGCTTCTATTGAATCGGAAACGCATCGAGAGCCTTGCGAACGATCCGAAGCGCCAGCGACGTCTGCGCGTATCTGAGCTGGTTAAAAACTCGTTAAAAGAATTGGAAGTATTAGCGGCGGCAAATCGCACCGAAGAGTTCTTCGCGAGCACATTTCGAATTCTGCAGGAGCAATTGGGAGAACGGCTCGAATTACCGGCAGCATCCATTACGGAAGCGGTGCTGGATGAACCATCCGTCAGCAATCGCGTGCCGGCTGATCAACTCGCGGAATTGCGGCAACTCTTCAGCCTTTGCAACCAGGCGCGCTACGCGCGGGATTCGAAACCAGGAGAATTGACACAACTGGTCCCGCGCATTCGAACCGCAATTGCTCACCTTCAGGAACTGGCATGAAGCTCGCATTTTTCCTCCTTTGCCTCGTTGCTTTTTCCTCGCGATCCGCCAGTTGCGCGGGCGCGCCGGCAACGAATTCGTTCGAACAGGCCAACAAGCTTTACGAACAAAAACAGTATTCGAAAGCATTGAGTGTTTATGACGGTCTGATCCAACAAGGGGGCATTTCTTCCGCGCTGTTGTTCAACGCGGGAAATGCAGCCTTTAAAAGCAAACAAATTGGCCGGGCGATCGCGCATTATCGAGCGGCGCTCCAACTGGCTCCCCGTGATCCCGACATTCAGGCCAACCTGAGATTCGCGCGGAATACGGTGGAAAACGGTAGTCAAATTACCCGGTTTACGGATCGTTTTTCCAGAATTCTCACATTCAACGAACTAACTGTGGTCACGGCAGTTTTTCTTTGGCTTTGGTTCGGGTTGCTCGCGATCCGTGAATTGCGCCCCGCCCTTCGACCCGCGCTGCGTGGCTATACGCTATTGTCAGGAATCATGCTCGGTGCTTTCGGCCTCTGGCTTGGAGCGATTGCGATAGTGGCCGCGAAAGATCATCCAGGAGTCATCGTCGCCAACGAAGCGGCTGCCCGATTTGGCCCCCTGGAAGAATCACAAGTCGCATTTACGTTACGAGACGGCTCGGAGGTGCAGATCCTTGCGGCGAGACCGGGCTGGGTCGAAATTAGAGATGCGCGCGGACGCCGCGGCTGGGTTGCTCAAGGCAGTCTCAAGCCATTGTCCAGCATTACGAATATAAAGGCTGGTTAAGACTTAGGTCGCTTCATTGGATAT
>JAQGOX010000908.1 GCA_028293365.1 Verrucomicrobiales bacterium
AGAATGTCTGTCCCGGTAATATCCGAGGGCATTAGGTCGGGAGTGAACTGGATGCGGCTGAATTCGAGGGACATCACCTGCGCAAGTGAGTTGACGATCATCGTCTTGGCCAGCCCCGGAACACCCATCAATAATGCATGCCCACGGGCAAGAATGCAGATCAGCAGTTGTTCAATCACGGTCGATTGACCCACAATCACGCGCCCCATCTCGACGCGCATCTTTTCGTATAAAGCGCGCAATTCATCGATCGACGCTACATCCCCCTGCGGCGGCGGGATCGCTGCAGCGGGTCTCGCGTTCTTCGCATTCGGTTCCAAAGTATTCTTCGTCATAATTCTGGGACAACTCCTGCATCACCGGCCATCAGACCGGGAACGAGCAAGCGCTTATCAAGCGGGCATGGCGGATGGAGGTCAATAATAGAGTTTAAAATCGAGTTTAAAGTAAACCGGGCCACGTCGTCTGTCCAAAGTCTTTGTGTCCAACGTTGCGGCCAGGCGGCTTCGTTGTGTCGAGCGCTGTTCCGTATCGTTGATTTCCGTTAAGCAAGAGTCAAATCCTGGTTGGTTGAATCACCTGGTCAGAAACATATGGGATAAAAAACGGGATGTGAGATGAGGCGAGAAAAGCGTGGAATAATCGCGAAGAGGCAGGACACCGCGTGAAGGAGCAAACGAGTAACCTTATGGCAGTTCTGTCCTCACCCGGAGTTTTTGCAAAAGAAGACTGGATTCAAGCCTCCGCCCGACTGCATTCTGTGGCAACGAGTTACAAATGGTTGGGTTTTCCACGGTGCAATTTGGTATAGTAACTGCTTCGCCATTAATGGTTACCTGTAGGCATTGTTTGATACCCCTACGACTGTAGTGCACTGAGCGATCTATCGTGGACGCGGTCGGCCGAACTTTGAGAAAATTGATTGCATCAACCATTCGCGCAGCCCGTTGGATAATCGGGCTGGCAAGTATCCTGGGCCTACAGGGTACAAGCACTCTCGGCGGAGATCCTCCACCGCCGGCTCGCGCGGCTGCGGGTTATGCACTGACTTCCACTCACGATTACGATTACGACGATCCCGCTGCCTGGACTTTGCTGGGCTCGAATGATGAGAAGACCTGGACGGTTCTGGATGTTCAAACGAATCAAATATTCGCCAGCCGTTGCCAGCGCCGACTGTATCGAATTACAAATAGAACGGCTTACACTACCTATCGCTTGCGAGTGGATAAAGGTGGGGGTTGGCAGCGCCTTCAGTTGGCCGAATTCGAACTTCTCGGTCCTGTCGTCGGGGTGACCAATGAAGCGGATTTGCATATCGACGCAACTTCGTCCCGCGAACATCCGGTGATGGGTCCCAGTTCCCAGGCTTTTGACCATGACCCGACGACGAGTTGGACAGATTTCGCCAACCCGGAAACGGAAGGTTGCTGGTTACAGTGTCGCTACACTTTGCGAGGCGAGTTGGTTTTGACGAACGTTTCCGATCTTTTGATGATCGACAGGAGAGAACGCTCTCGCAATTCGTTTTTCAATAGAGGAAAGGAAATCCTTACGAAACTCGATGAAAGCGGAACGAAGGTCGTGCGCGCTCTTAAAGGATACGCGTTGACATCGGCCAACGACCAATCAGCGCGCGATCCGCGAGATTGGCGGCTGCTCGGTTCCAATGACGACGGAAAGACCTGGACGACTCTCGATTCCCGACAGAATGAGATTTTCACGGGCCGCTTTGAAAAGCGCGTTTTCATGCTGCCGACAGTGGCTGCCTGCACGATCTACCGGCTCGCAATCGATTCTGTGCGGGTGCCAGAGAGCGCCAATTCCGTGCAACTTGCGCAGCTCGAACCACTCTATAGTACGAGGAATTCCAATGGACGGGTTTCGATCGTGATTTCAGCGCACGGAGACCACCCGCCAATGGAATCAGTCGATATGCTCTTCGATGGTGATACGCGAACCAAGTGGTTGGATTTTGCACTCCCTGGATCCACCAACCATTCGTCCTGGGTGCAATGGCAGTACCTGATGGGAGAGGAAATGCCCGTCATCAATTTACACCAGCTTCGTGCCTTGCGTCCTCGGGTTCCCGAGCCTCTTAAACTTTCGGCAGCAGGAGTGGTTGCTTCCTGGGACCCGAAATCACGGATGCTTGGATTCCTGGATGAAACCGGCTTTCGCTTACTTGCCTTGGCTGGTGCGGCGGAGATCGAGCCGGGCGACAGCTTGAAACTGACCGGTTCGCTACAATTCACTCCGAAATCTCCTATAGTTTTGAATCCAGGCGTTACAAAGCTGAAGCCGGTGCCGATGATGGGGAAGATCGAAGGAACGGAGCGGCGGGCTGAAACAGAGCAATTCGCATCCGGGATAATCGAAGGGCGCGTAATTTCTGAACTCCAGGAGCGGGACTACCTGAATCTCCAATTGCTCACGAAGCAAAACGCCCGTATTTCAGCGAGAATACCGAATCTACACCTCGAATCCCTGCCGCCTCTGGGCAATTGCCGCATTCAACTAAGTGGAATAATAGAATTGCTCCTGGACGGGCACGGCGGGCGGGTTCCGGGCCTGATTTGGGTGCCTGGTCTGGATCAGGTGAGTCTGATCGAACCAAATGCGAAGGATCGCGTCGAGTGGCGTACATTGTCGATCCAGGAACTAAACTCGGCGAGCAACGAGGTAGTCCACGGGACGGGGGTCCATACCAGAGCAACGCTGATCGAACAATCACCGGACGGCCGAATGGTATTGGAGCAAGGGGTGAGCCGACTGACGATCTATGCTCAGAAACAGAATGTCATCGCTCTCGGCACTGAAGTCGAAGCATACGGAGTATTCTCGCGAGAACCAGGCGGTGCTGTTTTAAGGGTTGGTTATGTCGAAGAATGGGTCAAACAATCTCCGGAAAAATCGATCGCAAAGTCTCCAACGTACCAACCGGCCGGCGCAGCCACGACCATTCGGCAAGTGCATCAAATTCTGAAGGAACATCCCGAGGCCGAATTTCCAGTTCGGCTCCGTGGTGTGATCACTTTCATCGACCTTGGGTTGGGAGATTTTTACCTGCAGGATGGCCCGGATAGCATTTTGGTACATGACCAGCAGAGGGCGGGACTTTCTCCTTTTTTGCACCAGGAAGGGTTGTATGTTGAAGTGCAGGGTCGCGTTCAGCGCGACAGCATTCCGAGCGTTACGCCAGCCACATTTGTGACGGTCCTTGGAAGGGGACACATGCCCGAGCCGCTTGAGCACTCGTGGGATTATCTGATGTCCGGAAAAGATGAGGGCGCATGGGTGCGGATTGAAGGCGTGGTGCGGGAATTCGACGAACACCGGTTGGTCCTGGCGGTGGAGGGGGGGCAAGTCATTGTGACCATCAATGAGATGGAAGGGGCGGCCGAAAACCGCCTCCTGGGTGGCGTTGTGCGTGTTTCGGGAATTTGCCTGGCAGTCTTGAACGACCGTGGTCAACGATTGGGTGTGCGGGTGGTCGTCCCCTCACTTGAATACCTCGAAATCCGTCAGACGCCGCCCGAGGATCTATTCTCAGTCTCGAGTATCCCATTGCACGAAATCATGAGCTCCACGAACACCTCTGACGGCGTTCGACTGATCAAGACTTCCGGTACCGTAACTCATCAGCAATCCAGGATGCTCTTCATTCAGGACGGCACGGAGGGATTGCGTGTGATTCTGCGGAAGGAAGCCTCAGTGGCTCCGGGTGACCGCGTTGAAGTTGTTGGCCTCGCCGAGCCCGATGGATTTGCACCCAAGTTGATTCAAGCCGTGGTAAGAAAAGTCGGGCGCACCAACCTTCCTCCCGCCCAACCCATCGATTTGTTTGGGACAGAATTATTCAACCAGGATGGGACGCGTGTCGAACTTGAAGCGACGATACTCGAACAATCGTCGAGTGGTAAATTGACCGTCCTCGAATTGGAAGAGAGCAAACATAAAAAAACTTTTTATGCCTATGTTCCCGGTAACGTGGATTCGATCCCGCCGCCCCACAGCCGGGTGCGTTTGCGCGGCGTCTTCAAACCAAATTTCGATACAGTGCCAGACCTCGATCAGGCGATTGGATCGTTCGGGATGTATCTGGCGTCGGCAGACGATTTGATATTATTGGAACGACCTTCCTGGTGGACCGCTCAGCGTTTCATTTGGCTGTCGGGTATAATTGGATTGATTTTTTCAATGGCGCTCATTTGGGGGCTCGCGCTTGTGCGAAAAAATCTTTTACTTAAGAGGGCGAAGAGCGATTTACAAGAGGCGCAGCGCGAATTGGAAACGCGGGTCGCCGCACGCACCGCCGACCTGGCGGCGGCCAATTCTGGTTTGCAGCGCAAAACCATCGAGGCGGAAGGAGCCAAACGCATTGCGGAGGAGGCAAAGGAAGCCGCGGACGACGCGAACCGTTCAAAAAGTGTTTTCCTGGCGAATATGAGCCATGAGATCCGAACCCCGATGAACGGTGTCATTGGGATGAGCCAGCTCCTGCTCGATACGCCTTTGAATTCCGAGCAGCGCGATTTCACTTTGACCGTGAAGAACAGCGCCGAGTCATTGCTCACGATTATCAATGACATCCTGGATTTCTC
>JAQGOX010000089.1 GCA_028293365.1 Verrucomicrobiales bacterium
AATGCCCCCCTGTGTAGGGATACGAATTGAGCACCGCAAAACAATAGCGTTCGCGAGCGAATACGTAATTGGCTTCATCGTCGCTCGATTGCGCAATAAGCGCGAAACTCGAAACATCGGTCGCAGGCGCTTTCGGCGCGAGGATATATTTGATGCGCCAGGGGGCGTGTAACGAATCCATTTTGTCGAACGCTAACTTTCCCTTCTTAAAATGTCAAAAGCGGCACTCCGCCACTCCATGCGGATTGTCTCGCAACCACCAGGATTAGATGCTGGAATGCCTTGCTCGTGATCGCCTGGCGGTAATTCCCGCCCGCCGAAGTCTGAGCTGCCTGCTGCGGTTTATAAAACCGCGCTCCGGTCGATTGTGGGGACTCACTCCGGGATATAATTAAGCGTGTAGTAGGCTGCGGGGTGCAGGAGTGGTTCGCCGGTTTTTGAACGAACACCTGGCAAATGCAATTCATGAACGTGCCCTTCGGCGAGTCGATCCAGAACGAGGCGCGCGCTTAATCCATCGGCTGCGACCGAGACGGACTTGATCACTGGTATTGTTTTGTCCACTTCCGGACTGCCGTAGCTGCTTTGGTAAATGTAGGTATAGGTTTCGATCTGGTAGGATTCGGGATTTCCTGCGCTGGCGGCATCGACCGGTTCGGTAAATGTGAGTTCGAAACCGTCCGGTTTGGCGTGCATCTCGTGAATTTCGAAGGGCACCTTGTGTTGCCATACGAGCCGCTGGAGAGAGAATGGCTTTCCTCCTCGAGCACCCCAGCCGCGGTCAGTTCCGCCTGCAAAGAGTGATCCGTCGTCTCCGAATTCAACACTGAGCGTGCCCGAGGCGAGCCCCTCTCGGAATGGAAAACAAACACCCTGGTAGCGATCTTGGTACTTTTCCAGGAAGACCCGCATTACGGTGCTATGGGTTTGGTCTCCGATGAAAAGCTGATCTTTAAACGGACCGAATTTGCCGTTGCTTCCGTCGCAGGCGATGCCGCTCGCCGACTGGCCCATCTTGTTATACGGGAAGAGGACCGCGGGTGGGATGAGTTGCGGGATCTTCTTTGCCTCAACGTACATTCGGCTGCCGCTCACGGGGTCCGGAGGACGTGAGCCCATCACGGTGGCGCGATCGTACCATTTGTTGCCGCTTGGATTTCCGACGAACGCGCCCGGGGTTAGCTGCTTCAGCGCGCAAGCACCGTTCCATGGCCCCTGGTTGTCGGTGAAAAACATGTCACCAAGGGCATTGGTGGCGACGCCGCCTGGGGAGCGCAAGCCGCTGCAGGTAGGGATGGCTTTGCCATCGGGAGTGACGCGGAGACACCAGCCGCGAAATGGATTATCGCTGGTAAACGAACCGGTCAGGCAAAGGGTGACCCAGATATTGCCCTCGCGGTCGAATTTCGATCCGAAGGCGTATTCGTGGTAGTTGCCATCAATTCCCCAGTCATCGTTGACCGTTTCAAAAATGTCCGCACGTCCGTCGCCATCCACATCTTTCATTCGGGTGACTTCGCCCCGTTGAGTGCAGTAAAGCCAATCCTCTTTGATGGTTAGTCCCAGGACTTCGTGAAGGCCGGTGGCGAATTGAGTGAATTTGACGTGGCTTGGCGAATCTTCAAAGGCTCCTTCGATGGTGTAGATATCACCGAGACGAGTTGATACGGCCAGTTTGTTTCCGGGCAATCGTTGAATCGCGCCTGCTTCCAAAACGATTCCTTCGGGAATCGGAATGGTGATCATTTTGTAGAAAACTTCCTCTTTGGAAGCGAGGTCCGCTGCGATTGTGCTCTGAGCAATCAGCGCGCCGCAACATGCGGCAATAAAGATTTGAATGGGTCGTATCATATCTACCAAACGAGTTCCTCAACGATTTTAGCCTGGCCGTCCGCTGCCGAAATCGGCACGAGCAATTCCGTGTGACCGCCCGATTCGCGCAGCGTCGGCGCCTGGTTCGATTGGATTTTTACGGTCAGTTTTCCATCGATTAAATACGCGCCGTTTTGCTGCGTGATCTTCGTGCCGGTTGCAGCGCGAAACCAACTGTTGAGCGGGACTGTTCCGTGGATCGTTATTTCGCGCTTGAATGAAGCATCCAATTCTCCCTGAATTGGGATTGGGTCGTCATTGATCGCGACGCCGTTCCAGGAATAGTGGAAAGCAGGTCGCCGCGCTGAATTCAATTGATAACCGCGCATCTGATATCCGGCAGCTTTGCCGGCCTCGGTGGGCCATGGCTGTTGCACGTCGTTCAGCACCGCGAACGAAGGTCCGGAGGGCAGGGGGGTAACACGGTCACCGAGCGGTGGTTCGTATCCTTCACCGCGGCCAGTTCGATGGCGGGCTGCGTCGATGAATGGACCTTGCCAGATCATGGCCAGCCGGACTTCATTGGCATCGAAGGCGAGGTTTACGTGCTCAGGATAGCCCACGCCGATCGCGCGTGATCCGGCTCCCTGGATGAAATTGCGATAAATCACCGGCTCCTTGTCTGCGATCAATTCCATCCTGCCCTGCACCAAACCGGGCGGCAGATCGGCGCTGGCGCCTTTGGCAAGATATGCCCAAATTGCATGGATTTGGTTCCCGGTGTTCCCGCCGAGAATATCCTGATTCACAGCTTTGCCCTGCGGCCAGAAGCTCGGCATACGCGTTCCGGGTCTCAGTGACGGTGGATCTACGACGTAGCGATCAAACCAACTTTGGTTCAGGCGTTCAGTCATTCTGGTCAGGTCAATTGCGGGTATGCCCAATGATTTGTGCCCTGAAAATGTATGGCAGGATATGCAGGATAGGCCACCAGTGCCGACGAGTCGTCGTCCGAATTTAGCATCTCGATCTGAGCCGGCATTTTCCGCTTCGGCTTGTGCAGTTGAATCGGCTTTTTCAAAAAGTGCCGGTAGAGCCTGTACTTGCGCGGAGTTGAAAGTCGGCATCCGCGTTGCCATATACGGGCGTACCGAACCTTTGCCTGCGAGCACGGTAGAAATCCAGTCTGGTTTCAGTTTAGCGCCGATCTTCGTTAGATGTGGCGGAATGCGGCCTTCATCTCCGAGATCGGCTTCTCCAACTACTTTGTAGTAGGCAAGCCGTCCCTCAGTGGGACCGCCCTTGCCATCCCGCGTGTGGCAGGCGAAGCAATTCAGTTGCAGCATGGTGCGGGTGACCTGCTCTGCAGGTTCGAGTGCAGTAGTCCATTGGGCTTTGGTGGCCAAACTGGCGGTCAACGTTGCGCGTTGTGCAGGGTCCAAGTGATAATCGGGCAGGCCTGTAGGAACCGTTTCGGCCAGGCATCCGCCGTTTTGTGCGATTGAGTCGAGGTTTTTTTGCTTGCCTGGATGCATTCCAGAGCCGTCGTCATGGCAGGCGGCGCATTGTAATTTCGCGAAGAGTTCCTTGCCGCGCGCTGCTTTGGCGGGGTCGAGCACAAACGATTCCTCGTCGAGCGGGTGCATGGCTTCGCCGGAATGCGAGAGCACCGTGGCGGGGATTTCCTGTTTTGGAATATTCGGTCCTTGCCAGGAAACCTTGAGACTGGTTTCACCGCCGCCATCAAAATAGAGCACTTCAATAGAATGAGAGCCCGCCGTAAGGGTGGTGACGCCTCGTTTTTCCGTAGCCGGATGGACGCCCCAGTTTTCGACGATGGTTTTGCCGTCGATCGCGACTCGCGAGCCGTCGTCGGACTCGCTGTAAAAAGTGTAGGACCCGGTTGTCGGGATTTCCAAAGATCCGGAAAAGCGGAATCCGAAATTGTCGCCGCGTTTGTGCGGTGCGATGGTGAAATGATCGACCACACCGGTGGTTACGGGAGAACCCCCACTGAGCTTCGACGCATCGCTGAAGTCGCCTTCGTAATATTGATATGCGACGCCCTGGACCAATTGCGCCGGTTTTCCGCCATGGCTGGCGGCCTGATCGCGCAATAAGTACATCGCAATTGCGGTTGCTTCCGCGGAACTCAGATTTAGCAATGGCATGCGGCCCGAGGGGCGCACTTTTGAGGGATCCATTAAGAACGCGGCCAATTCTGGAACGGTGGTCGCGCGCGCGAGATTGGGAAAGGGTGCGGAAATGAATCGGACGGTTGTTCCGTCACCTCCAGCCGCTGGTTCCTGGGGTGAATGACAGGCAACGCAACCGACCTGGTGATACAATTCCTTACCCTGCTGAATCCGGAATGACTCTGCCGCGACGTTTTGCACCGGATCGTTCTGCTTTAGGGAAACTAAATAATGAACGAGCGCATCCACGGTTTCCTGCTTTTCGGATGCGGGCAGACCGTGAAGCAGGTCGGGCATGGTAGTACCTGGTTTTTCGTTCGATGGATTTGCGATGAGGGAGCGCAGATATTGGGGAGTGAGACGATTGCCGGCTGCGGAGAGTGAGGGCCCGATGCGGGAATTGAGACGGGCGCTAGCTGCGGCTGCGTTGTGACAGGCGGCGCAATTCAGTTCGCCGAACAGGATTTCGCCAGGATCCACAGCGGGATAGGAGGAAAGGAGCGGGCCAGTGATTGGTCCTTGGTGGGCCGATGCCAAAGGATGGTCGGCCTGCCCGTGAGCGACAAGCACTGGGCCCAGACTTACGGCGAGCGTTAGCCACCGCGCACAACGAAAAAAATCAGGTCTCCACATTGCAAGAAATTTTGGACTGCGCGGACGCTACCGCTATTCGGTTAAAATCCAAAGTCGAAAGTCGGGAACGGGATTTATTTATTGTCAGAAACATGGGGTCAGAAAAATGAGAAAGTGGGATGTGAGAAAAGATGAGAAAATACGAGAATAGGAGCGAAAAGGCAGGAATAGCTGCGAAGAAGGTGTCGTTTGGGAGAAGGAAATCACACTCTTGAGTTCGTTTGAGATCTTCGGACATAAGCTGGGGGCCAGG
>JAQGOX010000919.1 GCA_028293365.1 Verrucomicrobiales bacterium
TTTCCTTCAGTTTCCGCGAGAGCAGTCGCTGACTGGCCGGCGTTTCCCGGGATTTCTGAGTTGGGAAAGGCAGGCGTTTTTTTGGGTGGGTTTTGTGTGCTCATTGGATTTCTACCTTTCCTCCGGCGATTTCATTCTTAAACTACAGCCGAAGTTAAACTTTCGATTGGTTCACCCTTTGCTTTGGCAATCTCTCTGACACGCCGATGGTGGGCGGAGCGGTTGAACAATTCAGTCACTTCTGCGTCGTTGGTTTGACCAAAATCCGCATACCACTGTCCCACGGCCTGGAAGGGCTCCGGGGTTTTGGCGCAGATGACTTCTCCGACCTCTTTCTGAAGCTGTTCGCAGATTTCCAGGCATCCGACAGGGACCGCGACCGTGATTTCTTCGGGATTAAGAAGGCGCAATGCCTGGATTGCGGCGCGCATGCTGGACCCGGTGGCCAAACCATCGTCGATCAGGATGACTCGTTTGCCATCGAGGTCCAATGGAGGTCGATCTCCGCGATAGCGGAATTCGCGGCGTCGCAATTCATCCTGCTGTTCTTCGGTGGCGGCATCAATGATCTGCGGGGTAATGCGAAGGCGGTTTATGACTTCTTCATTCAGAATGCGAACGCCGCCGCTGGCGATCGCGCCCATGGCGAGTTCCTCAAATAGCGGCACCCCGAGCTTCCGGACCATGAACAGGTCCAAAGGCAGGTGCAGGCGCTCGGCCACTTCGTAGGCCACGGGAACGCCTCCACGCGGAAGCGCCAGAACGATGGCGTCTGGAGCATCCTGATAAGCGGAGAGATGACGAGCCAGGGCTTTCCCTGCGTCGCGACGGTTTTGATAGCGCACGGTATCGTCCGCGCCGAAGCTCGTTGCCTGCGATTGAATGGAACTTTTCATGGTTATAAATGATCGTTCAATTTCCCCGCTCCTACATTAATGGATCGCAAATTGGCGGTGTTATGCAACCCGGTGTTGGAATCGGGGATTCCCGAGGTGTCAAGGTGAGCGGGTTGGATCGGGGCAGGCGGGGTTTTGCTCGCTGGATAAAGTGAAAGTTAGAGTCTCGGAACCGGCTGTTCAAATGCCGTAGTCAGGGAATTACGATTCGTTTTGAAGGGGCCGCGCGGGGCTTGTTTTTTGAAATGGCACACTTACACTGTGCCTATGAAGAAAGATGTGTTGCCTGTGGCCATCCGCGGGATTTTGCCCGCAAATAGTGGCTGCGCAATTTTTGTAGGCAATGACGAAAAGGTTTTTGTAATTCAGGTCGAGCACAATATGGGCGCGATCATCGGCATGTTTTTAAAAGACACGCCAAAAGAGCGCCCTTTGACCCACGATCTGATCGCCAATATTTTCAATGGATTCAGTATTTCGGTCGAGCGGGTCGTCATCACCGAGTTGAAGAATTCGACCTATTTCGCCCGATTGATCCTGCAGCAGCAAAATGAGTTAGGCCGAAAGATTGTGGAGATCGACGCGCGTCCGAGCGATTGTCTGGCAATCGCGGCGGCCCAGAAGAAGCCGATCTACGTTTCGAATGAGTTGTTTGAGCAAGTGGAAGATATGTCGGAAGTTTTGGATCGAATCAATGAAGGCGGCGAGGAATCCGCGTGATTTTGTAATTACGTGAGACTTTCTTTTAAGTTTAACGCTCGTTGAAACAAACGATGGCAAAAGCATCTTCAGAGGCAGTTATTCCATTGGTTTTATTTGCGGGCGATGATGATTTCGCAGTCAAGCGCCGCGCGAAGGAGACATTCCAGAAGTGGAGTGCGGAAGTCGGCGGTTTCGATCATGAGTTGGTGGATGGCGCCGCGAGCAATAGCGGTGAGGCGCTTCGTTCTCTGGGCAGATTACGCGAAGCCTTGCAGACCCTCCCCTTCTTCGGCGGCGGCAAAGTGATTTGGTTTCAAAATTGCAATTTTCTCGGTGATGAACGGACGGCGAATGCCGCTGCCGTTACCGAAAACCTTGCGGATCTCGCAGTGATATTGAAATCCTTTGACTGGAGCAATGTGCGGCTGATCATCAGCGCCGGGAAGGTGGATAAGCGCAAAACATTTTACAAAACGATCGATAAGCTCGGTACCGTGGAGCATTTTGCGGGTTGGTCGGCGGACGATCGGAACTGGATGGCGGAAGCTGAAAGTGCGGCGGCGCGCCAGTTGGGCAGTTTGCAAAAGCAGATCACGGACGAAGCGCTCGCGCGCCTGGTGGCTGATGTCGGACCGCATAATCGAATGCTTGGAAACGAGGTCGAAAAACTGGCTCTATTTGTCGGCAATCGGCCCGGGATCACGACGGAGGATGTTAATGCGATCGTCAGCAAGAACAAACAGGCGCGAGCCTTTGCGCTCGCGGATGCACTGGGGGCTCGCGATCTTCCCAAGCTTCTTAAAACATTAGATGAAGAACTCTGGGAGCTGAAAACAGATTCCTCAAAATCTGAGATCGGTTTGCTTTACGGATTGATCAGCAAGGTCCGCGCGATGATTTTTCTAAAAGAAATGGCTCGGGCCGGATGGATCAAGGCGGGAGTTGATTATGCGAAATTCAAGTCGCAGTTGGAGAAACTACCGGGCGACGCTTTTCCCGCCGATAAAAAATATAATCCCGCTGGAATGCATCCGTTCGTTTTGTTTAACTCGATGGGACATGCACAAAAGTACACGATCGACGAACTGGTCCGCGCGATGGGACTTTTGCTCGAATGCAATTTAAAGATGGTCTCCAGCAGCCTCGACGAAGCCCTTGTGCTTCAGCAAACCCTGGTGAAGATTGTTCAGGAGTCTGACCTTAAATAAACTCTGCACATGGCGCCAAAACCACAATCACCCGTTTCACTTGCTGTGGTCGATCACACGGCGTTCATTCGCGTGCCCGGGAGAGCGAATTTTACTTCGAGCGTGGAGTTCAAGACTGCGGTTCAGGAGCTAAGACAGCGCGGCCTGGACCACTTCGTTGTTGATCTGTCGGAATGCGTCACCATGGATAGCACTTTCCTTGGAGTGCTCGCGGGGATGGCCATCCGCCTGATTGAACAAAAGGGGCTGGAGCCGGAGATCGATCTGGAATTGCTCAATCCAAACCAGCGGGTCGCGGACCTGCTCGAAAACCTCGGCGTCGTGCATCTTTTCAAGATCTCTCAGGATGCGAAGCGCTGTCCCGAGTGTTATACCCCGGCAAGTAAAGGCGGGGAGGCTCCCTCAAAGTTGGAAATTTCCAAAACGTGTCTGGAGGCTCACGAAACGCTAATGGAGGTAAATCCAGATAATGTGCCCAAATTCAAAGATGTCGCGCAGTTTCTTGCGGAAGACGTTCGCCGCATCTCTTCAGCGAACCCCTGATTATTTTTCTCCAGGCCTCGACCGGCGGTGCTGAACTTGTGCCAGAACCCCGGTATTTTAAACAGTCCCACCGGTTCGCCCCGGAAATCCGTTTAAATTTTCCTTTGCCCCATACCGGTTCCTGAATCATGCTTCAGTATGGGAATGCGACGTGAGGCGCGGGAACGTGCCGTTCAATTTCTGTTTCAATATGACCTGAACCGTTCAGAGAACCTGGATCAGGCGCTCAATCATTTCTGGGATAGCCAGCAGGCGGGCTCGATCGCAGACGAAAAAAGCGACGCCAAATGGGGCGAAAAATTCGAATTGCCCGCACCATCCACCGAGGAGGCCTCTCTTCGGCTGTTCGCGGAACCGATGATTCGAGGAACTCTCCAGAACCAGGACGAAATCGACGAGCGTATTAAACGGCACGCCCGCAATTGGGATCTGCACCGAATGGCTGTGGTCGATCGAAATGTGCTTCGCCTGGCAATCTTCGAGATGCTGCACCGGGACGATATTCCCCCGGTCGTGAGTATCAACGAGGCCGTGGATATCGCTAAAAAATTCTCCACTGAGGATAGCGGGAAATTTGTGAACGGCATCCTTGATAAGGTGCGCGGGGAACTAATGCGTCCTGCCCGTATTGTTAAGTGACGGATGTCCAATGTTCACAGACCTGCACCTCCACACTTTTTTCTCTGATGGCACGTACTCTCCCGAGGAACTTGCCAGTGAAGCGGCGCGCTTTAATCTCTCTGCGATCGCATTGACGGATCATGACACGGTGGACGGTTGCGAGCGTTTGGCCGCCGCGTGCGCGCAACGCGGTATTGAATTTATCCCGGGCACCGAACTGACCGCCGAAATTCGTGGCTCGGAATTGCATATGATCGGATATTTCATTGACGTGAAGCAACCGGAGTTGCTCATCAAGATGAGTCATTTCCAGAAAGTGCGGCAGGATCGGATCCGGGAGATGGTGGAACGGCTTAATAAGATGAACATTCCGCTCAATGTGGAAGCTGTATTTGCGATTGCGAATTGCAATTCACCTGGAAGACCCCATATCGGGCGGGCGCTCGTGCAAGCCGGAGTCTGCAAAACACTCGATGAAGCGTTCGAGCGATTCCTCAAAAAGAATCGCCCCGCCTGGGTGCCAAAGTTCAAAATGTCTGCCCAGGAAGCGATCCAGTTGATTCACAATTCCGGCGGGTTGGCAGTCTTCGCCCATCCTGGTTTGAATCGCAGTGACGATCTACTGTCTGAGCTCGTTGAAGCCGGTCTCGACGGTCTGGAGTGCTACCATACCAAGCATTCGACGGCCGTTTCGGAGCATTACGTGGCTCTGGCGGACCGTTACAAACTGGCGATCACGGGCGGATCCGATTGTCACGGCACGAACAAGGGACAACCACTCATCGGGAGTATCAAACTTCCGTATGACTATGTTCGAAAGCTTAAGGCTCGGCTGCCGGTGGCACCGTGTGAAGATCCCAGGGACAGTTGACGATTTTCTTCAGATAATTCATCTCGGTAATTCTATGGGTTTTTTCGATAAAATTCGCACGGGGCTGCAGAAAACACAGAGCTCTCTGGCGCATGAATTCAAACGCATCATCTCCCTTTCCCCGAAGCTTACGGAAGAAGCATTGGAGGAACTCGAAGCCGTTCTCATTGGAGCGGATTTCGGACTGACAACCACGCAGGAGATTATTGCCGCGGTTCGCAAAGCTTTTGAAACTCAAGGGAGATCCGGCCTTGACGTTGGCGGCGTCGCGCGGGCGGAAATTGAAAAAATCCTGGGAGCTCGCGATCACAATCTCGTTGAGAAACCGGGGCTGACCATCGTTTCGATCGTCGGTGTGAACGGGACCGGGAAAACGACTACGTCCGCGAAACTGGCGCACCACCTGCAAACGCAGGGAAAAACCTGCATTTTGGCCGCATGCGACACGTTTCGCGCTGCAGCCATCGAACAGCTTAAAATCTGGGGTGAACGCCTCAAAGTGCCTGTGATCGCGTCGGCCTATGGCGCGGACCCAGCCGCCGTCGCCCACGACGGCGTTGTGGCCGCCCTTGCGCGCAAGGCTAATTATCTCCTGGTGGACACTGCGGGACGATTGCATACTAAAAACAACCTCATGCA
>JAQGOX010000968.1 GCA_028293365.1 Verrucomicrobiales bacterium
CGATCGCGATGAAAAATCGAGGAAAATTGTGCAATACCTAACCATTGGGATTTTAAACTGAACGAGAGACACAGGAGATCAAGGTTCGGTTTTGAAGTTTGAAGGTCGGTGCACAATTCAGCTCAGACCGAATCGTGTTCGATGCCCTTAGGCTATTTGCGCGGTGTATTAGCCTTTAACAGGTTTTTCGCGGCTCGATGAATCGATTCAACCAAAGCGGGCGGAGCTATAACAACAGCGTGACCACCCCATCCCAAGACCCAGCGCTGCACTTCCACGAGGCTGGAGAGGCGCAAATCCAGTTCGATACCACCATCGCTTAACTCCCGAACTTTTTGCGACGTGTGCCACTTTTTTTCACGAATATAATCGGCGGCAAATTCGTTGAAACGAATGGTTACTTTGAATTCGCCGTCGGCTGATTGGACGCCAAAACTATCGCGGAGACGTTTCTCAAGAGAGAAATTTCGGGGCTTCGCAAATGTTTGCCCGGTTGATTCAATTTTTTGAATGCGAATGGGTGCGAAAGTCCGGACATCTTTGCGCAGGTGGCAATGTGCGAAGAGATACCATTCACCGTTGATGTTTGCCAAATGATAAGGATCCACAGCCCTCGCCTCGGCTTTCCGTGCGCCTGGTTTGCGATAATGAAGAATCAACTGTTCACGGCGGGCGGCTGCTTGAGCAAGTTTGTCGATGATTTCCAGGTTTAGGTTTGGTTCAGCGGTGGTCCGAAAAGAAATTGTTTGATCCCACTCTTCAATATTTAGCGAAACGGTATCAGGAAGCGAAGCGGCGATTTTTTTGAAAGCGCTTACCAGCCGCTTTTCGAACTGAGTTCCGCGGTACTGCTGCAGCGCTTTTTCGGCCACCAGCAATGCGAACAGTTCGCCTTCGGTGACGTGAATGTTCGGCAGGTTCCGAACTTCTTCGGTATAATGATACCCGAACTTCCGGGTGTTATATTCGAGGGGCAGGTTCATGCGTTCGCGCATAAACTCGATATCGCGTTTGATGGATTTCGTGCTCACCTCAAGTTCCAGGGCGAGGTCGGAGGCATTCGGGAATTTGCCTTTTGCGATCGCACCGTGGATGCGCGTGATCCGGTCAATCGGCGCGCGCGACTGAATTCTGGCTTTGCCTGTTGATTTCTTTCTCATGAACTCGTCGGAGAATACCTATCGAGCCACCATTCGCGAGCGTATTGTACCACGGATTGGGCGAGCATCGCGGGCTTGCCAGCTTGTTGCGCCTCGCGGTCCGGAGCGCGTTCTATGAACCGCAGCAGCGTGCTGGGTCTCAAAGATTTAATCGACCATAACCGCTTTCCCGGAAAGCAAAGTCTTTAACCCGCTCTCGAGCATCGAGCCAGAGTTATTGGAATCTCCGGCGATCCAAATTAAACCCAGACGGATCCTGAGGTCGCTTTAAACGAGTTTCGCCAGCAATTCGTCGTTGGTCTTATGCTTCTTCAATGCGGCGATCAGTGTTTCCATCGCTTCAACGGGATTGAGATCAATCATCGTGCGGCGCAGTTTGCGAATGGCTTCGAGATTCTTGCCTGCAAAAAGCTTTTCTTCTTTGCGGGTGCCGCTCTTCGGAATGTCGATCGCTGGATATAAGCGGCGATCTGAGAGCTTGCGATCCAGGATCAATTCCATGTTACCAGTGCCCTTGAATTCCTGAAAGATCAGTTCATCCATCCGGGACCCCGTATCAACGAGCGCCGTTGCAATAATCGTGAGAGATCCGCCTTCTTCGATCTTGCGTGCTGATGCAAACATCTTTCGCGGAATTTCCAGTGCCCGAGCGTCCACACCGCCGGTCATGGTACGACCGCTGCCGCCATGCACACTGTTGTATGCGCGAGCGACGCGAGTGATTGAATCCAGCAAAACGAAAACATCTTTGCCTGCTTCGACGATACGCCGGCAACGTTCGATCATGAAGCGGGAAAGGCGCACGTGCGTTTCCAGATCCTGATCGTTGGAGGAAGCAACAACTTCGGCCTTCACAGAACGCTGGAAATCAGTGACTTCCTCCGGACGCTCGTCGATTAGCAACACCATCACATGCACTTCGGGATGGGTCTCGGTGATAGCAGTCGCGATTTGCTTTAAGATCGTGGTTTTACCGGTACGGGGAGGGGCGTCGATCAGGCCGCGAGTTCCCTTTCCAATGGGCGTAACCAGGTCAATGATACGGGTCTCGATCAGGTCCGGGGATGTTTCCAGTCGGAACTTTTCAATCGGATCGATTGTAGTCAGATTCTCGAAACGCATCCGCCGGGTATAATCAGCGAACGGAATGTCATTAACCTTTTCGACCTCTTTGAGCTGGGGGCTGGTTCCGCGGTGAGGGGGTTGTGTCGGCCCCTGGACAAGGCAGCCTTCGCGCAGGAAATTCTTTTTAATTGTATCCGGAGTAACGAAAATATCGGTTGGTTTCGGCTGAAAATGATTCAGCGAAGAGCGCAGGAAACCAAACCCTTTTTCCGAAATCTCCAGGTATCCCGAGCCGGTCTCGGTTGTGCCATTAGGCGGTGTGTTCATATTTTAATCTGTCGGTGTCCGAAGGGTCCCTCCCGGTGCTAAGCCATGTAACTACCTTATGAATTTAGAATAGGGAAAACTGACGCCGAAATCCGCTGGAATTTTCCAAAAGGGGCAGTCAGTTAGACCTGTGACTGGGGTTATCTACGATGAAAACGGCCGCGGTGCAACTATTATTTTCAACGATTTTCAGCATGGAAATTGATTTTTTCCTTCGAGCTTGGCGTTTTCCCGGGAATGGTTATGCTGAAGCCATGCCTCCATTTCCCTATTCGACATTGGGTCGCGCTACTTCTGTCATACTACTGAGTGGATACATCGCTAGCATTGGTTCCACCACTGGACCACGAGCAGCAGAGGTGCCGCGCGCGTACGCCGCGGGGATATTGCCGAACGATGTACGCCTGGGACCGCTCAAAGATCTTGATGGCTATTTTCCTTTTCAGCCGCCGGCCACTCGAGAGGAATGGGACCGTCGTGCTGCCGAAGTGCGGGCGCGAACGCTAGTCGCGCTTGGATTGTCGCCTTTGCCTCCCAGAACTCCATTGAATCCGGTCATTCACGGGTTGGTGGAACGGGACGATTATACTGTTGAAAAAGTTTATTTTGAGAGCTGGCCAGGTTTTTTTGTCACTGGAAATCTCTACCGGCCTAAAGGCGCCGCTGCCAAAGGGACCAAGCATGCCGCGATCCTATCTCCCCATGGGCATTGGGCAAACGGACGCTTTTACGATAATGAGAAGGGGATCAAGCAGGAAATTGCCTCGGGCGCGGAGCGGTTCGAGGACAGTGGGAGAAGTCCATTGCAGGCGCGATGCGTACAATTAGCCAGAATGGGCTGTGTCGTTTTTCATTATGACATGCTGGGGAACGCTGACAGCCAGCAGCTTTCGGCCGATCTCGTGCACGGATTTTCGAAGCAGAGGCCTGAGATGAATGCAACTACTAACTGGGGATTGTATAGTCCACAGGCTGAGGCGCATTTGCAGAGCATCATGGGACTTCAAACGTGGAATTCGATACGCGCGCTGGACTTTATTACTTCGCTTTCCGATGTCGATCCGAGCCGGATAGGTGTGACCGGAGCCAGTGGCGGAGGAACCCAGACTTTTGTTTTATGTGCCATCGATCCCCGCCCGGCGGTTGAGTTTCCCGCAGTTATGGTTTCGACTGCCATGCAGGGAGGATGCACTTGTGAGAATGCGAGCTTGTTGCGGATAAATTCTGGAAATGTCGAATTCGCGGCGTTATTTGCCCCAAAACCGCTCGGAATGACAGCCGCGGATGATTGGACCAAGGAAATGCCTTCCAAAGGTTTTCCCGAATTACAGCGGCATTTTCGAATGATGGGCGCCCCGGAAAATGTTCAGCTCACCCCATTGCTTCACTTTGGTCACAATTATAATTATGTTAGCCGGGCCGCAATGTATGGCTGGATGAACCGCCATCTGAAACTGGGCGCTGATGCTTCGCTCGTGGAACACGATTTCAAACGTCTTACCATTCCGGAGATGTCGGTTTGGGATGACGCACATCCGAGGCCGGAGAATGGACCAGAGTTTGAACGTAAACTATTGCGGACGATGTGGGAGGCAGAGCAGAAAGAGATTGAAGAGTCCGCATTAAAAAGCGGTGGACCTTCCGCCTTGCAAAAGGAGGGCAATCGCATCCTGATTGGCCGAACTCTCGATCGAGCGGGGGATGTGCGATGGAAAATGGCTACCAAAGAAGATCGGGGGAATTTCCTCGAAATGGCCGGAACTCTCCGGAACACGACTTATAATGAGGAATTGCCGGTAATCTTTCTTTACCCGAAGAAGTCCAAAGACCGTGCTGCGGTTTGGCTCGGTTCGCACGGCAAATCCAGTCTATACAACGCTGATGGAGCGGTCCGCGGGGAAGTTAAACGATTATTGGATGCCGGGGTAACGGTCACCGGTGTGGACTTGATTTATCAGGGAGAATTCACAGCCGATGGGAAACCGGTAACCGCTACTCGCACGGTGAAGAATCCACGGGAATCAGGCGCCTATACTTTCGGATATAACGACTCACTGCTCGCACAACGGGCTCACGATGTACTTACCGTAATTGCGTACATGAAACATCACGAGGATCGTCCCAAAACTGTTGCTTTGATCGCGCTCGATCCAGAGGTGACCCCGGTCGCCGCAGCGGCGTGTGCCGTGTCAAACGGAGCGATTCACAACGCGGTTGTTAACACTGGTGGTTTCCGGTTTGGAAAACTGTTGGATCTGCACGATGTAAACTTTCTTCCGGGCGGCGCGAAATAT
>JAQGOX010000032.1 GCA_028293365.1 Verrucomicrobiales bacterium
AGGTTATCGAAATCGAGCTTCCTCGATTGGGGATCGAAGAGTCGGCAGACCACCGCCTCCGCGCGAGGACTGGGAACGGTTGAGACGCGGAAGTCGATATTTCTTGTGCCATAGCGCAGCCGCAACACCGCATCCTGTGGTAATCGAGTTTCGGTGATATCAAGGTCCGAAAGAGCTTTGACTCGTGAAACAATCGGCTTGTAGCTATTGAAGGTCAGACTTGGCGCCAAATCCACGAGGCGCCCGTCGATTCGGGCGCGCACGGCAACTCCGCCGGGTCCGGGCTCGAAATGCAAATCGCTTGCTCCGGCATCGATGGCAGTGCTGATGATTTCATCCAGCATCTTTCCTGACGCAGACGTTGCATCGGCCGGAGGCGATCCTTTGCTGTTGAGATAGACCAGTTCGGCCGAACAGCCGATGCCTGCTTTCGATTGGTCGTTGACCAGGTCAAATAATTTCTTATCACGAAAATTCTCGAACTCGGGTTGGGAAATGCAAACCCACTGGACGTGAATATTCTTTAGAAATTCAGTAACCGTATTGCGCGCGACTTGATCCGCTGGATCAACAATTCCCACGGTGGCCTGATCCTCAAGCCGGCCTAACGGAAGCACCTTGTGCCGTAAAATGACCTGCAAAGGCAGCATTTGAACGACTTCCTTTTTGATCTGATAGGTGGAAATCTGCTCGAGCTTTAACCCGCTTGCTTTATTTGCCGCGCTCAACCGTTGAGCGAGGGTCTTCGCAAGGCAAAGAGCAACCCCTGAATCGCGTCCAAGAAGTCCAACAAATGCCTCCCGGGTGAATTTCAAAACTTCACCAGCGTTGCGAGCGCGGACGAAAGCGGAGCGCTTGTCCTCCGTCAATAGCCCCATCTCGCCAAACACATCGCCCCTCTTGAAGGTCGTGAGCGGGCGTTCGATCTTAAGCAGATCTTCCCATAGATAACATTCGTAAACGCCGGAGAGTACTACGCAGAAATAATCACTGGGGTCTCCCTGACGAAATACAATTCGGCCTGCCTTGTGCAGTTCAACCTCGGCGATCTCTGCAAGCGCCTTGAGCTCGCGATGATCGAGCTTCATGAAAAGATCGATATTACTCAGCAATTCAAGAGCTTTGGCGTTTGGTTCCATACGTCTCCGGTGGGTGGTCCAAAGTTTATAAGGCGTTGTTCCATTCCCCGTCAAGAAAGGGTGGCTTTTATTGTCACAGTGCATGGTCACCTGCGCAGGAAATACACCCGTTAAACCAATCCCATTTAGCGGTTTCTTTCTTCCCTTCTCCCTCTCCGCAAGCCAAAGAATGCCGCAGTTCTAATTTTGGCCGAACCGGAAGCGCCGTAGCCGCGGCATATTTGTAGCAAACGATCCAAAAACCTACCTCCCGGCCCCGTCGGGGCGGCATAATCAGGATCCGCTGCGACAAAATGAGAATTGCTTTGTCACAGAATGGCGCGGATAAAGACGCCGGAGGGTAGGTCCTTGCCGGGGACCAACCGCTGGGCTGTATTCTGTATCCCCTTTGGGGAAGCGGGGCGGGGTGGATAATCGAGAGAAAGACCATTGGTTTGATTTAAAATTTCAGTCGTCCTTGCGCGACTTTTGATTCGATTCGCTTTTTTCCGGCGTTGAAACGCCGGGCTGTTCTCGAAAGTCCCTTCGGGACAGAAGTTAGTATCTACAAAAATACCGGTTCTGCGCGCCTTCGGGCTGGGATGGGAATTTCTCGTTCTTGCTTAGGATGAGGCCGGAGATTACGGTTTTGGTATGATTACGGTCGAGAAAACGAACACCGAAGTCCGGGTGACCATTCCCCATGACGCCCTGCCTCCAAAGGAGCTTGATGCGTTTTTGGATTGGCTGCGGCTTGAGGAAACTGTGCAGCGTAGCCGTTTATCCGAGAAAGAAGCCTCTCGAATCGCTGATGAAATCAAGGCGGAATGGTGGACAGCCAATAAAGACAGATTTATTCCGCCGGGCAAAGAATGAGCGCGGAATGCGTTATTGTTGATGCGAATATCGCATTTAAATGCCTTAACTCTGGCCGAGGTGATTTGCGTCGACGCCTCGGGCCAGCCCGTGACCCGCAATTTTTCAGTCCGCGTTTTCTTTTTGTGGAATTGTTCAAGCACAAGGAGCGGCTGGCACGCGCGGCAAATCTCCCAGAGGCGGAGTTGCTGGGGGCGCTCTATTCCTTGATCAGTCGAGTTGAGTTCGTAAACGAGGCGAACATTCCTGTCGGCACCTGGGCGGAAGCGCATCGATTGTGTAAGGGAGTTGACGAAAACGACACTCCCTATGTGGCATTGACGTTGCAGTCGAAACACAGTCCGGTTAAAAGTTTACCGATCTCACCCGGCGGGTTCAGGCCGATACTGCTTGTTCGACATCTCCCACGGCGGCTTCCCAGGTGGTCACGAAAGAAGGGAGTACCTTGCGTAAACGCTCCATGTTCGCATGAATCCGATAGACGAGACTATTAGCTCCGGTCCTAACCAGTTGTTGATACCATTTCAGGAATTCATGGCTGATCATTCGTTCCTCGGACGGAACAAAATTTCGACGACTTCCGGTGGTCACGATTTCGCAGAGAACCAGGGCCGCAATATGTCGCGGAAAAGTTTTGCAGTGACTTTGAGTCCATAACGGCAGAGCCGTTTCGGGATCGCTATTCAGCAAAAGAGCCTGAGCGTGCAAAAGTGTAATGTCCGAATTTTTGGGGAAGAATTTTATCGCTTCTGCCGTCCAGTCGCGCGCAAATTCCGTAAATTCCGGACGCTCCAGCGCGATTTGCGCGCCTGCTCCCCAGGCCTGAAGATCCCGCGGATCTTTAGCCACAATCTGATGCAACAGTCTCAGCGACTCGACCGCTTCGCCACGTCCGGCCTGGAACATTGCAAAGTCGAATTTCACCGGCCGTGACTCTGGATCGTCTGCCAATGCTGCCTGAAAAGCCTCCGCGGCCGCCTCTGCTTTTTTTAGTCCGGCTAACGCGATTGCCAGGGTGTGATTGACTCCGCCCTTGAGTATCTCAGGATGGATGGGAGAGAGCGTCGCTAAATGCCTTTTGGCAAGGCACTGACGCATATGGTCTACGGCAGCCTGCGGTTGCTTGAGCTCCATTTGAGCCAAGCCAATAACGAAGTGGTGTGAAGCCGTGAGCCCTCGTGACCGCGCCAGCGGCGTCTGCGAGAGGCGGAGAATTTCCGAAAACTGTCGGTCGCGCAAGAGATGTGTAAACAATTGAGTCAGCAACGTCTCCCTCAACTCTGGAGAAACTTCTCCACCGGGGCTGCGAGACATCAAATGGAACGCTTCCCAATAGTGCTCGAGACCTGCCACAAGCTGGCCGGATCGAACCAATTCCAAGCCATAGTTCATTACCAGGTTGGCATCGTTGGGAATTTCTTCCAGCGCGCGTTCGAGCAGCGTGAGATTGCGCTCGATTTTGTTGCGACTGGCAGCCACTTCCTCGCTGTAGCCATGATGCAGAAGGGTTGTTTTGCCCAAACGATTTTCCATTCCCCATTCTTTTCGGAGCTTCTCGACACTCCCGAACACCTGCTCATGGATCCGTCCCACGAAATAGAGGCCAGGTGCGTTACGGAATAACCGGGGGACATAGGAAGATCCTTCGTGCTCTTTGCCGTGGTCGATAATGGGGATTCTATAGGCGATCGTGTCGACCGCTAACATTTCCTGCTGAATTGTTTGACGGTGTTGAGGCTGCAACTCCTCGTCTGCATCGAGCACCAGGACCCAATCTCCGGTAGCGTATTGGAGAGCTTCGTTCCGGGCGGCACTGAAATCGTCATTCCACGCGAAGTTGTGGACTTCGGCTTTGAACTCACGAGCGATCTCGACCGTGCGATCGGTTGAACCTGTGTCAACCACAACGATCTGGTAAGCCAGTTCGCGAACTGATTGCAGACATCGTCTGAGAAACTGCTCTTCGTTTTTAACGATCAGACAAACCGTGAGTCGCGGAGACGCTGCCGCTAAAGGTGCGACCGGCCAGGAGATCTTGATCCCAGCTTCGGAAATATTCTTCCGAGTCGATTGTTGGAGCCGACTCCACTTCGGAGCAAATTTGCGGGCTTGTTCCAACCTAAGCTTGCTTTGCGTCGAATCGCCCGCTCCCGCCGCGATTTCCGACAAAAGCAAAAACCCTTCCGGATGAAACGGTCTGGCGTTTATTGCTCGGAAGGTTGCTTCCGAGGCGGGAAGCCATTGCTTTTGTGACATTAGTCCTCGGGCTTCGGTCAAATCACCGATCCGGGCCACGGACGGAATTTCCATGGGAGCGTTTTTGCGAGCCCGCCGTGCAGCGAATGCGGCTGCCTCGGCTTGCTCTGCCGCGACAAGGCCCTTGAGAGTGCCCGCAACCGTTTCGGCCACTTTTCGCCAACTCCAAAATTCCCGGGCAAACACGGATGCAGCCTTGCCTTTTCGACGGGATTCTTCTGGTTTCTCGAAAATGGAGCGTAACTGTCTGGCAAGCACTGCACTGTCCGGTTCCAACACCCATCCTTCACGAGCGAGCCGCATTCCTCCCGCAGTCATCCCGATCGCCCGGATCTTCGCAGGAATTTTGTAAGCGTAAGCGTCCAATGCAAAGTCGTCGGTGGCGCCGCCTGCAGTAACGACAACGGGCAAACCGCAAGCCATCGCCTCAAGAACGGGAAGGCCAAATCCTTCGCCCCGATATGGATGGACGAGGCAATCACACGCAGTGTAGAGGCCAGGCATTTCATTCGGGTTGATTTCCGAAGTCAGGTGTAGAATTTCAGGAGCATCCGCTCGCGTCTGCGCGTTACGGATTTCGGCCTCCATGGTCTGTCCTGCATAGACACCATTCCCACCAAAATCTTTTATTACGAGGCAGACGTCGTCGCTGCGAGTGAACGAAGCGAGGAAGGCCGCCAATAATACGTCGGGTCCTTTGCGCGATATGGTTCCTCCGACAAAAAGAAATTTAAATTTTTTCTGAGTTTCCAGGTGGAGCGGCGCTGCCTCCGGCGAAAACGTTGCTGGATCAATTCCATTAGGGACTACGTTTACTTTAAACGCCGGGATCCCTGAATTGACGTATACGCGTCGTGCATATTCCGAAGGCACCCAGAATTGGCGGACCTGTCGTGATTTTTCCACCCAGTCCTTAGGCAGTGCACCGTATTCCCATGGCTGAATGACAACCAGCGGACCAGAAACTGGAGCATTCCATTTAGGCGGCCAGGCGTGACGTACCGTGACTTGAGTGTTGTTCGGCGCGTTCGGCTTCAACTGCGCGGGCCAGTCGTGTAACGCTGGGTGGACGGCCGCGGAAGATTCCTTTTTGCCGACGCAGGTGACGTTGAATTCAGTCAGCTTACTCAATTCAGTGACCAACGCGCGATTCACGTGCGACAGGCTGCCAAAATCGAGGAATGTGCCTTCCCATGCAATCTGAAGCGGCTTTGATGCAACCTCTGTGTTGGTGGAGTTGGAGAATTGGCCCTGCGTAATTTCCAGAGTTCGTCTATGAAAAACCGCTTTGAATTGCTCCAGATCCTTAACGACTGTAATCGGGGACCAAGGATGGAGGAATACGTAATCTGATGGATCCTTACGACCACGCCAATCGGGACCCTTAAGCGATTCAAAGACAATGGTCGGAATGTTCGCGAGGGCCGAGAACGTTTTTGCCCATGAATCGGCCCCGACCAAAAGCTCGCAACGGCCTATCCATTCCATTTGAGATTTAAAGGAGTAACTCCGCTGGTCATCGCACCCCTCAAGACAGGGATACTCTTGCAGGTCATCAGGCGTGCCGATGATAATGGGGTGGAATCCAAGCTGCAGAATGAATCGAACTACCTCCGACCAGATTCTCGGATCAATGATATTGCGCTTGGAGCCGACCATCCCCGCCAGGCTGCCTTTGGGAGCGAGAACGACCTGGCGTTTACTGGAGTCGCGTTTCCGAAATCGTGCTGCCCATTCGGGCATCGGCGTCACGTTATATTTTTCAAAGATATTTAATTCCTTGTTCCATTCTTTGAAGTAGTCGGTTTCGGGAGTGGCACCCATGCCGAGGCAATTCGGCATTTGTTTCATCAGGAGACGAAGCAACAGATGGATTTTTCCGCTGCGGTTGGGTGGCAGGAAATAAACGGTTCCGAGCGATGGAAAAGCATCGAAAAGACTTCTGGCAGCATTTGTGGAATTGGCAAAGCATACGACATTGCTTTCAGGTGCCAGGTCATAGAAAGTTGCCAGGTGGAGCAACGCGTCGCCTGCCCCGCCGAATTGCATTTGGAATGGCCCAACCAACGTCAGCAGCTTTTGCAACCTTTGCGCGGTAGTATTTAACGCTTCCTGGGTCATCTCTTCGTCAGTCGAATCCGGGAATACCGCCGGCGATAGGTAGACATACTTCCCTTCCCGCTTTTGCACGAATAAACTTAATTCCGCCTGTTCTTCCGGGATTAGATTCTCTTCCGGATCCATGGCGCGCAACCGTTGGTAGAGCCCCCGGGCTTCATCCAATTCGTTGTCCATCACATGTTTTTGGATCGCAGCGCGAACCGCCGAAGAATCCAGAACATTCATTCCTACTTGGGTGAAACGGAAATCGGCGCGAGTCACCGCGCTTCGTTCGTTGAATTTTATAGATGCGCCCGAGGCTTGTAACCGGCGGGAAAAATCAGTGTCTTCTTCCTGGTCAACGCCTCGGTTTTCATCCCAGCGCACAACTTCGGCAACTTCTACTTTAATGATACAAAGACTGCCCGGTATGCGCAGATTACGGTCCGAATCATCATAGTCGAGCAATACACGGCCCTGACGCCCCCCGGTTCTCGCCCAATCCCAGTTTCGGGTGCCGTCGGGATTCAAGAGACGAACACAGAGTACGTCATAATCTTCCCCGTATTCCTGCAAACCTTTGTAAAAGTCTTCGTGAAAAAACAAATCGTCCTCCGCAACGATCAAATGGTTGTAACGAGATTGCTCAACCAACCGATTGCGCATTTCGCCGACGCGTCCCGAGCGGGCGGCGTCGATTAATGGAACGAGGATAACGTCGTCGAGGTCAGCAGGCGGTTCTCCACCCACGAGAATTTCGAACGCCGGTATTTTGAGAGCGTGAATGCTCTCGATTTCGCGCATCAATTTTTCGGGTCGTTTGCCGTCAGTAACGATGCAGAAGGAATAACCTTCTTCCCGCGCTTTTATTGGTGTGCCCGCATGAAGTGGAATCCAGGTTCTTTTGGTTTTCTCGATGCGTTCGGGTTTGCGCGCAAAAAAACGAATTTCCTCACCGCGCCCCTTTTTCTCGGTCTCTTCCAGGAAAGCTGCAAATGCGGCGTCATTTCCGCGCAGCCCTGGAAGCACCTCTTCCGCGGCCTGGCGCAATTGTTTAACGCAATAATCACCTTTTACGGTGTATATGCGTTCGACCTGAAACCCTGCGTTTTCGAGGTGTTTTTTGAGAGTTTCGGGCGAATAATGAACGTAATGGTAATTCGGGTCCAACCAGAACCAGTTTTCCCCTTGAGCCTGCGAACAGAAGGAGTCCACATTCGGAACAATGCCGCAAAAAAGGCCACCTGGCTCCAGCGTGCGAAAAATCTTTGCAATGGCGCGGCGTGGTAAAGGGAGATGCTCAAGCACATGGAGCATCGTCACCACTCTCAACGACTCCGCTTCATACGGTGTATCCAGAAACTGCGTGTTGACGACCGGTATATTCAACTCACTGTTCGCATAACCGACCGCTTTTCGGGTTAATTCCATTCCGGTGGGCTGAAAGCCATGGTCGCGCGCATTCAAAAGGAAAGCGCCCCAACCGCATCCCACATCCAAAATTCTCCCCCTCGGTTTCGTGAATTCCAATATTTCCTGAAGGAAGTAGTTCCGTTTCAAACCACTGCTGTTGGCCTGAGCTCGGTCCTTCGGCAAAGCCATATGCGAACCGTCGTCCGCGTATGTTTGATAAAGCTGTTCCAGAATCTTATTCTTAAAGCGCGTTCGTAAAAACACAGTATCGCAATCGACGCACCGCACGATATCCGCGGAACGCCGGAAGGCCTTCGCTTCCTCGCACCCACAAAAAGGACACCCGACAATCTCAAACCTCGCACGGACCTCTGGCGAAAGCGCCGGCCGAGGGCTTAGGTCGGAACTCTTTCGCGGTGCCAGGCCGGAGATTCCGGTTTGTTCATCCTGAGCACACGAATCTGACTTCAAAGTGGAATGCATAGTTTTGGGTTCGGCGATTTCTCCCCATTCGTGATTACCTGACCACAGGGATTGCAACTGCAAAGCAATGCTCATACCAGACGTGCAGGCAATTCCCAACTGTCTCATCATCAAAATCTTATGATTACAAAAGGTATCTACCTGTTTGTTTGAAGGGCAAAATGTTCAGTGCTAAAGAGCAAAATCTTCCCATTACCTTGTTGGGAATAATCGGAAATTGTCCGAACTAGAGGCAAGTTCAGAACCCTCATTCAATGCGGCGGAGTAAACGCCCCCTCCCCGGAACCAGCACTTTTGTCGGACAAATCGCTACAAGCCCGCGGGCCATGCTCCTCCCTTGAATCAATGTGGTATTCCTCGCAATTCTTAACGTGACAGGGTCGGTTCAAGCGTGCTTGATTTCGTCATGCAAGCACGCCCACTTCTCCTGATTTTTCTCATTTTATTTGCGCATTCGGCTTTGGGGGGTGCGTCTGCACAAACTGATTCATCGATTTCCAAAATCGTCGCCGCCGCGACGAGCTTTTTATCGACTCTCGACGATGCTCAACGCCACAAAGTTCAGTTTGAATTCAAGGATGAAACCCAGCGAAAACGATGGTCGAACCTTCCCATGGGGATTTTCAAACGGGAAGGACTCCGCAGCGGCGATCTCAGCGAACCACAACGGAAGGCTATGTGGACGGTGCTGCAGGCTGCGCTCAGTGCGAACGGTTACGAAAAAATCGCGCGCATCGTCGAAGCCGATGAGGTTTTGGGAAAAAGCGACGGGGGCGGGCGATTGATGTTTGGGAAGGACGAATATTACGTCTCGTTTCTCGGCGCGCCATCAGCATCGGAACCCTGGATTTTACAATTTGGAGGCCACCACCTTGCGTTGAATATTACGTTCGTTGGCAATCTCGCAACTATCGCACCGAGTCACACCGGGGTCCAACCAGCCATTTACCAATTGGAAGGAAAGACCATCCGTCCCCTTGGACAGGAAACAGATAAAGCCTTCGCGCTGATCAACTCCCTCAATGATGCTCAACGCAAGGAAGCAATTCTCGGTGTGCAGATGCGCGATCTAGTTTTGGGACCAGGTCGGGATGGACAGAGTATTCAACCGGAGGGAATCAAAGGATCGTCGTTGACTGAAAAGCAGCGCGAGATGTTGCTTGATCTTGCCAGCGAATGGACTGGAATTCAGAACGAGGCCGCCGCAAAGGCGAAAATGCTCGATTTGCAAAAGAATGTTGCGGAAACATGGTTTGCATGGTCAGGACCTACCGAGAAAAATTCCGCCGCGTATTTCCGGATTCAAGGTCCCACGGTGATCATCGAATATGCTCCGCAGCGGCTGGGCGGCGATGCCACAAAGCACATTCACACAATCTATCGCGAACCAACCAACGAATTCGGCGCGGGCTTTCTTAAACATTAAAGCCGGCTCTGCCACTCGATGCTTGATGAAATCGTGGCCCCTGATTTTAGCGATGCTGCTTGCGATTTCGCGGGTCGCCGAAGCCCATCGCCTCGACGACTTATTGCAGGCTGCTTTCATCGAGATCACACCCACCGAAATTCGGCTTCAACTCAATTTGAATCCAGGCGTTGAAGTCTCGGACAAACTGATTTGGATGATTGATCGCGATGGAGATCGAACCATCAGCGCCGCCGAAGAAAAAATATTTTCGGAATGCTTGAAGCAGCGACTCTCAGTTTCTGTGGATAATCATCCGCTCGCGTTAGAGGTCCTGAGCGCGGAATTCGATCCACCTTCTGAATTGCGGAGCGGAAGTGGAAATATCAAAGTTGAAATGCGGGGACGCCTTTCGCATCCGCTTGCCGGTATGCTAAGGCTGCGTTTCGAGAATCGTAATTGGTCAGAGATGAGCGCGTACTTGGTGAACGCGGTATTGCCGAGGAACCCGACGATCCGAATTCTAAAGCAAGTGCGGAATGACAACCAAAGCCTTGGCTGGATAGATTTCTCGGTCGAACCTTCGAAGAGCGAGGGCTGGACTCGGACCGCCCCTTTGATCGCGACAGCGTTATTAGCAATGTCCGGTCTCCTTTTTATTTGCCGGAAACAAAGAGTTGACTCGATTAGGCGCGGAAATCAAATAGACGGTGGAGGAGTTGCGTCAGTAAAGTGACCGTTCAATTGACATGAACAAGCTGGTATTGCACCCGGTTCGCTCCAGGCGGTGAATCTTACACTGGCTGATGTCACGGATGCTCTCGCCAAAAACAACCAAGTCACTCCCACGGGGATGCATGAAGAAAATCACACTCTCTACCTCGCGGTTGTGGATGGGAGAGTTCGGAACCTCCACGAGATTGAAAACTTAATAGTCAACGTCGCCAGCAACCGGGTTGTCTCGATCAAAGACTTGCGCGCGTTGAGCACGGTGCGCAACCCGC
>JAQGOX010000034.1 GCA_028293365.1 Verrucomicrobiales bacterium
CTTCCAGACCTTTCCAGCATTCCTGTAAAACTAGCCGCTGATGACAATGCATGCCCTCGGCTTCTCGCGGGGAAATCTTGAAAAACAGCGAGTAGAAACAGTCGCGTTCGTTCAGTATGCCACCCCATGTGTAAGCGTTCGGGTCTCCTGAATTCTCCCCAAGATAAGGCCCGGTTAGTGATTCAACGCCATCGCGCCCGCCGAGAAGATTCTCCCAGAATTCAGTCACATTTACCGCACCGGGAAACTGGCCGGAAATCCCGATAACGGCAATCTTGGAACTTTGCATTTCGACGCCTCGAATTTCAGAAATCCCAGAGAGCGGCTCGCTTTTGGAAGCGACAGAATTACTGGTTTGATGAAGCTGAGCCGCTTTTGCCGAAGAGCGCGTTAAATACTGAAGCCCTTTCCCGCAAGTCTTGAGAACGTGTTTCGCCAGGCGATTGACACTACTGTGATCAAAAATGACCGCCGCGTTCAGGGAAAGCCCCAGGTCCTTATTGATAAGGCCGATAAAGCCCACTCCCAATATAGAATCCATTCCATAATCGGAAAATGGAACATTCCGATCGATATTTTCGGGGGAAGCCCGCAAGGTTTGCGCCGCATGCTTCAATATAACTTCCGACACATGGCCCATTAGATCGGGCTGGTCCACAGCGTTTTCTGAAGTGGCTGGCTTAACCGTCGCATACCGCGGTGCGACTGGTTCATCTGAAAACGTCGATATGACCCCATCGCTTTCACAAATGAAAAGTTGCTGGCCAGTCGCTTCAGCCTGCTCCAGCGGTCTGAAAACCTTTGCAAACCCTACTTCAGCGAGAATCCGCTTCCAACTTGAAACATCAAGCAACGGTGATCCCGGAATACGCCGGGCATCGTCCGCGTAAAGCCACCATCCATCCAAGAGGCCAAACGTCAGCGAGCCGAGCAACCCCTTTTCTATGCCTTCATTGAGAATTAGAAGGCCATTTCGCTTCAGCAACGATTTAACGTGGGTTAAAGTGCGACGGATATCGGAAGTCGCGTGCAGAACATTGGTCGCGATCAGAATATCATATGTTCCCAGGTCAAAATGTTGTTCCGAGGGCGGCTTTTCGATATTGCAGATTCCTGTTTTGAGAAATGGAAATTCCTTGCCAAAACGATCCGATGCGTGAATCAAAAACGCCTTCGAAATATCTGTATAATCGTACCGGTCGATAAGAGATTTCCAGGGCTTGATCGCCTGAAAAATCGCCGCTGTGGTAGCGCCGGTACCAGCTCCGATTTCGATTAACCGGATTCTTACATCCGGATCGGCTTTCACGCGCTCTTCGATAAACGCCGATATAATCTTCGCCGCAGTAGCATTAAACAGGTCCGCCAGGGCATTTCCCTGGTACATATTTTCAACCGAATGCATCGACGATTCCGGAAACACAATACTTGTTGCCGGCACTTCACCCCGCAGGATCGCAGGAAGATTCCGCAAGCAATTTTCGGCGAGAATCACACCGGCCCTTGCATCCACGTTTGATTTGTAAAACTCTTTCCGAGTGTTCCATTCAGACCAGACAGTTGCAGACTCGATTCTGCAAACAGCGGACAAAGCCAATTCCCCCGATTTCTCAGTCAGGAAGCCACCTTCAACCAGGGTTGGGAGGCAACAGCTTTCCCACCAGGATTGGTACTTATGAATTATTCGTGCCGTGTTTCGCCAAGCCTCTTTGTCTTTGTGTTTATCAGCGTAGGTGAACACACCCATACTCTGGATTTGAACGAACAACAATTTTGCCAACCAAAGATCGATTTCTTTCCAGGGATTATTGCTCAGCAATGAATCGATGGCGGGTTGGTCGTCGAATCGCCGTTTCGAGATCGCGGCAAAGACTGATGGCAATGATCGCGTCGGGAAAGAACGCTGCTCGCCGGAAGTGAGGCCCATTAATTCGTGAACGGAATCCGAGGCTCGCATGCAAATAAGAGGAGAGACGATCCCGGATCGCAGCGCGGCGGTGTAATTTTCGAAAAATTCGAATGCTTTACCATCTTCCAGAACGCCGAAATGGCCATGAATACTTTTCTCCAACGGTGTCCCAGCAACAGAGTTTTTCCAGTAACTCCAATGAATGAGTCCAACCGGAAACCGGCTGTTGGACGCTAAAGCTCTGACAACCGAATCCCCCCCGGTAATAGCGGCTGCGTAACTCGCGCTGTTACGGGAAGACAAAAACGAAAACGATTGAATGGAGGAAAAGAAGCACATGAAATCAATAGATTCCTCGCGAAACGCTCGAAAAAGACTCGAACCTCCGATCGTTTTGGTTTCGATCTGCCGCTGAAAATCCTCTTCACGGATCCTGGAGATTGAATCATCAAATCCGAACGAAACAACCCCCGCAAAAATGACGCCGTGAATTTGTCGGAATTGCTGTTTAATCGACCTGACCGCACCGCTCAGAGCTTCAAAATCAGTAGCATCGGCCTGGATATACAAGGGACGGTGACCGAGTGCATCATACGAGGCCAACCGGGCCTGCAACTCGGGAGCCGTGCCCGGTCTCCGACCAATCCAAACCACACTTGCCTGATATTTCTCGATCAGACACCGAGTAACTACTCCGCCAACTGAACCGCTCCCTCCCAGAATTATGTAAACTCCGCCCGTCCTGAGACCTGTCTGATTTTTGAAACCGCCCCAATCTAGTTTGGAGAACAATTTTTCGTATCGAATTCCACCCGACAATTTTACGGCAGATCCACGGTCCGAAGACTCTTCGTTCTGAATTCGCTCGATCAATTCATCCAGAGCGCCGGGATTCTGGAAATCTTCGGACGCCAAGTCGATATTTCGAACCTTAAATTGATGATTGGTTTGTGCGATGGCATAAGCCAGGCCTGTGATCCCTCCGCCAACAGGTTGAGCGACCTCTCCAGCGGGCGGATCACCGTCGATCGTGAGAATGTAAAAGTCGATTAGCCAATCGGGATCAGATCGTCGTTTGAGAGTCTCGACCAGACGCAGCAATTGAATTTCGTATTTTCCGCAGCTTCCCGAAATATCACTTGAACACTCCGCGGCGCCGCGTTTTGAAATAAAATAAACCCGTTCGATGGATTTGTGATTCGCGATCTATCGCTCGAAGCTTTCCCCGTCATTCGCATCGAGATCATTTCCTATCTCCATGGTAATTAGGTTAGCGGATGGGAATTGTTGTTTATATCGGGCATGGATCGCTTCTGCTAATACCATGGAGGATCGACCGTAAACCAAAAATACATTCGCAGAATTATGATCTGCGCGCTTTTTTGCGCGCCCGCCCGTTTTCTCTCCCCAATCAGGAAT
>JAQGOX010000037.1 GCA_028293365.1 Verrucomicrobiales bacterium
TCGGTTTTGCGGAAAAAGAATGGGATAAACTTTTCTGAGGCCACTTCGCCCTTTAAACCCGGTTGGCAAGTTTTGGCAGATCGCCTAAGCTAACCGCATAATGATAAGGATTTTGGCCGTTACCGGCTTGTTTCTTTTGTTTTTAACTCCGGGCGATGCCGCGGAATCAACCAGCGCCCGCTTCGGTTTTTCCGGTCCAGAGATTTTTCCGATTGATGCGGGCATCGGGCAGCTTAAATCGGCTGATATGAACGGCGACGGACTGGAGGATCTGGTCGTGGTTAATAATGCTCGCTCCCGCATTCAAATCCTCATCAACCAGACCGGAAAGACCAATTTACCTGCGGCCGACAAACGTTCGACCAGACGTGATCTCAACGAATTGCCTCCGGATGCACGGTTTCGCATCGAATCCATTGCCTCTGAGAAGCGGATCTCTTCCCTGGTGGTGGCGGATTTGAATAATGATGGGCGGCCCGACATCGCCTATTACGGCGAGCCGAAAGAATTGATCGTCCAATACAATGAAGGGACGAATGGCTGGAGCGCGCTGAAACGTTTTCCGATTGAGGATGGCGCGCTGGAACCGTACGCACTGGCCTCAGGTGACCTCAATGGCGATAAACTCCAGGATTTGGTTTTGCTGTCAGAAAATACGATTTATTACCTGGCCCAGCGACCCGACCATACGCTCGCTGAGCCGGAAAAGATTTCCTACTCCGGCACCATCAAGGCGGTTCAAATTTTGGATATTCAAGGGGATGGTCGCGATGATCTTTTGCTTTCCAATTGGGACAGCGCCAATCCCTTTCGTTTTCGTCTGCAGAATTCACAGGGACAACTCGGGCCGGAAGTTTACTTCGCCTTGCCACCCATACGTTCGTATTGGGCGGATGATCTGGATGGCGACCACAAAACGGAGATTATTACCATCGCCCGGAATTCAGGCCGCGCCGAGATATCCAACTTTGCGCAAAAACCGGCTGAACCTCTTTTGGGATCCTGGCTTCAAGGGCAATTTGAAATCATGCCGCTGACTAAAACCACAAAATCCCGGCGCGGCACAGTCTGGGCCGATGTGAACAGTGACGGGTTGCCAGACTTGTTGATTGCGGAGCCGGATAGTGGACAGCTTGCGTTGTACCTGCAACGAAAAGATGGCCGCCTGGACGCCCCAAAGTTTTTTCCCACTTTTACCGGGGTAACCGAAATCGTCGCGGCCGATTGGAACACAAACGGTCGTCCCGACCTGCTTCTGCTAAGTTCAGACGAGCGCCAGATCGGCATCACTCAGCTCGATGACAAGGGCCGGATTGGCTTTCCTAAAATCCTTCCCTTCGAAGGGCGGCCTCTCTCAATTGCCTATGGCGATCTGAAGCTCGAGGGCGAGCCGGCATTTGGCGTTATTCTGGACCTCGATGGAAAGCGCGAACTGCAATTGCGCTCCAGAAGCGGAAAGGTCCGCCGACAAAAGTTGGCCGAGGCTTTCAAGGGCGACCCCGGCTCGATGATCGTGCATGACGTGAATCAGGACGGACTGCCAGACCTGGTTGTGATGGTTCCATACGATAAAATAAAAATTTTACTGCAGGTGAGCGGCAAGGATTTTGAAGAAATCGACATCACCCCGCCCGGTGGTGGCACTGAGCAACCGTGGGCGGCGACCGCTGACGTTGATGGCGATGGAAAACCTGAGTTGCTTCTCCCTCAGAAGAACTTTCTCCGTGCGGTCGTTTTGCAGGCGGAGACTCGTGCTGGTCAGACGAATCGGAGTTGGTCTTTAAACGTGAAGGAACAAATCAACGGTGCCGGCAGCAATTCACGGATAATTGGGGCTGCCGCATTGCCGCGGACCGATTCCAAAGCCGTCAGTCTCTTCCTGTTTGATGCTGAGCGGCGCGCATTGACTTTGTGTGATCGCGATAAATCTGGAGTTTGGCAGGTGGTGCGCAATATCCCGTTACCTTTCACGGAATTTCTGAGTGCCCAGGCCGTTCATCTCGGTTCCGGAAATGCCCAATCCATTTCGCTTTTGGGCCTGAATGCCGTTGGCCTCTTCGGTTTGCAGGGAGAGGTTTGGCAGTTCGCCGAATTGGACGGATACGAAACACCGATCAAGGATGGCAATTTGCACGATGTGATCTCCGGCGACCTCAATCAGGACGGGCGCAAAGATCTTGTCTTTCTGGAATCGAGCAAAGGATATGTCGATCTGGTCACCTTTGAAAAGCCGCACCAATTGGTTCCCGCGAATCGTTGGCCAGTCTTTGAAGAACGCACTTTCCGCAATCGCCGTTCCGATGCAGGCGAACCGCGCGAAGCGTTAATCGTGGATGTGACAGGCGATAAGAAGAATGATCTAGTGGTGGTTGTTCACGATCGAATTCTTCTATACCCACAGGAATAACCGAGTCTTTTGCAGGCGACGCCGCAGGTTGAGAACATGTGCAAAACCGGCCTCAATGATGCCGATCGACGTGATCCACTTTAAAATCCTCGGGTTCCCGCACGAACGGGATTGTGCCACCGCGGTAATATTGTCGAGCAAGAATCAGGGTCAGCAATGTTAAAACAATCGCGAAGATGCGCCAGTTGAAGAGCCTGGAGGCCCAAATGGGCTCCGCTGATTTTTCTGGTTGATCATGATCGGTTTTGAGCAAAAGCGAATCAGGATCCGGAAAATATTTCGCCCAATCGATGGGTGAAGAGGCAACCGCGGAAACGCGATAGTAAATCGAATCGCATCCTTTTCGGGCGCAGTAACCGAGGCGCAGCCGTTCGAGGCGCGAATCGGTTTCCTGGGCTGGTTTCTCTTTTCCGAGCGAAAGTAATTCGGCGTCATTGATTCGAATGCCGCATTGAGTGCATTCGCCTTTCAATTGGAATTGAGGCCACTCAGATGGAGAGCCGGGAGCCGGCCGATTTGCTTCAATTCTTTGCGCCAATTCCCGGGTGAATGTGCGCAGTTGATGAAGATGCTGCTGAGTTTCGTAAATCGGGTCTGCCATTTTATCGGCGCGGGTTTATAATTTCTGGATCCGCCGGTTTGTACCACATCCAGTTTCGCGTTTCTTCGGCGAAAAAGTAAGGGTCTGCGGTTAAAGATTTACTGAAATCGTGAAAAGCGACATGGCCATCGGCAAAAAGGATGGGCGAATAGAAAAGTGCGGGAGCCAATCTCGGGTCGAGAAATTGGGTCAACCCACGATTCCTGTGCCACTGATACCAGCGGGGGCGAAAATGTTCTGGTTTATCATGGCAAACCTGGGGGGCTGCGGGAGGTTC